>CAJXPG010000011.1 GCA_913057925.1 uncultured Colwellia sp.
ATAATGATAAGAGAGTACAATATGCTTAAGAACGGTATTTTAGCAAAGCAGCACTGGAAAAAATCCTTGGTCCTTTCCGCCATACTGGCAACGCTAACACTGTCTGGCTGTGGTGATGACGGTATTAACGGCATCGACGGTATTGCTGGCGTAGACGGCTCAAACGGTGTCGATGGCACGAATGGAGCCGATGGCACAAATGCCGTAGTTGACCCTGCAATGGTGACAAGTTCTGGCTTTGCTTTTCCTGCTGATGCTATCTTTGTCCAACCTCATGCGGTTGATGGCGATGATATTACAGATGAGCTAGTTTTAGCATTATTTGAAGTACCTGCAGGCTCTACCGTGGTGTTACCTCAAGGTAATTTCACCGTCTCTGAAACTATCGCGATTACCGCTGCAGACAATATTACCCTTACTGGTTATGGCATCAACGAAACGGTGCTAGATTTTACCGGCTCAACTGGGGATGACGCTATTCGATTCGAAGGTGGTGTTAACCTTTCTATCCGAGATTTCAGTGTACTTGAAGCCAATAAAAACGGCATTAAAGTGGTTAGTGCTAATGGCGTGCATTTCGCTTATACCGGTACTATTTGGAATGGCGAGCTAGAAGCAAACAATGGTGCTTATGGCCTTTACCCGCTGCAAAGTCAAAATATTTTGGTTGAACATAATTATGCTTTTGGCTCAGCAGATGCCGGTATATATGTCGGGCAATCAAACAACATCGTTATTCGAAATAATGTCGCTAAAAATAATGTTGCCGGTATCGAAATTGAAAACTCAACGATGGCTGACGTTTATGACAATGTCGCGATAGGTAACACAGGTGGTATTCTCGCTTTTGATCTACCGGGTTTAACGCAAGCCTACGGTGGAAACATCCGTATATTTAACAATGAAGTTATCGCAAATAACGCAGAGAACGTCGGCTCTGGCGCCGTTGGTATTGTACCGCCTGGTACCGGTATGCTGATTTTTTCAGTCAGTGATGTCGAAGTTTATAATAACAACCTCACTGATAATGAAACCTCGTCAATTGAAGTAGCTAGCTATTTCTTAGCTAATGATGATGTTGCCGCATACGCCACCACTTACGGCGCAACAATGGCCGATGGTTGGTCGCCTCTGACCAAAAACATTAATATTCATGGCAATAGCATTTCACGTTCTGGTGGAGATCCTAGAGGTGATTTAGTCACAGATATCGTTGCCGGTTATACCTTAATGTTAGGCCAAACAATGCCAGCGATTCTTTACGGCGGCGTGGGTGAGTCACTATCAAATGCAGGTGTGCTAGCTGGTTACAATGCAATAGTGGGTGAGGATGCTGCTGCCGACGGCGTAAATTACGACCCTTATCTCGCCAAAGATTTAGTCTGTGCGAGTAACAATATTGATAGTAACTCTGCCGCCTCATCGCTTGAGTTTACCGACGTAAATATCGGTGTGGTTTATACCGCAGATCCAACAACCCCAGCACTGGCTTACGACACGGTGCAAGGCAACACTAGCTTACTTAACTGTACGCAGCCAAGACTTGCCCCGGCAGTGGTCACGTTCAGAGGCAAAAAATACGGTTGTCAGGGTGATGATATAGCAACATTGGCTTGTGCTTTATAGCAGCAGCTAACATTCAATGATAAATGTTCTGGTGAAGTGATGCTTCACCAGCTTTTAATGTAGTGGTAATGAGTATGATACAAACAAAAAAACACATGAAGTCACGCAATTTACTTCTTGCGGGAATAACATCATTGTTAGTCGCCGCCTGTGGTAGTGACGATACCGTAGATGAAGTAATTCCCCCCGTTGTTGAAGTTCCCGTTGTTGAGCCCCCTGCCCCGGTAAATGTTATCAATGTCGGCGCCGGTGGCCCAGATGAAAACCAAGGTGATTGTGAAGCAACAACCGAAGGGGTTAATTGGAATGCGTTAATGACAGAAACCTGTCGTAACTTATCTGATTATAACCTGTTTCAAGACAGCATGAACCCAACAGAAAATCCGAGTAATGGTGGTGTCGCCTTCAAGTTAGCCGTACCACTATTTACTGATTACGCGACAAAATACCGCTTTGCTTTTATTCCTGAAGGAAAGCAAATTAATTATAGCCAAGATGAAGTATTGGACTTTCCGGTAGGTACAGTATTGGTAAAAACTTTTACCATGCCAGCAGATACCGCAAACCGTGGTGGCGAAGAATTACTGATCGAGACTCGATTATTAATTCACCGTGAAAATGGTTGGGTAGCGCGCCCTTATTATTGGGAAGATACCAGCGATGCAAAAATTGCCATTACCGGTAAAACTATCGAAAACATGACCACTATTCACAAAGGCGAAGTGAAAACCTTTAGCTACGGAGTACCTAAAGCCTCAGCCTGTACTAGTTGTCACTCTGTAGTGCCTGTAAGCCAAGGAGCCGATGACACCAGACAACCAATATTCAAACCTATTGGGCCTAAAGCACGTAACCTTAACTTTGAACACGTTTACAGTGACACTACTGCCAATCAGCTGCAATATTTAGCGGATAATCAGGTACTAGTGGGTTTACCTAGTGATTTTGCTACCGTGGATAAAGTCGATAGCTTTAATGATGATATGGATATTGCCACTTTGCCACATGAGCAAGTAATGGATACCGCAAGAGCTTACCTTGATGTCAACTGTGCGCATTGTCATCGCTCTGAATTAACCATTCCTGAAGAAAATTACGCAGGGACTGCCGGTGGTAGCGGTTTGCAGTTAGAATATAACCGTGATTATGCTGAAAACCCGCAACGTTTTGGTGTCTGTAAAGTTGCGGTAGCCGGTGGGCATGAAGATTACCCTGCTGATGTTATCCCGGGTAGCTCTGATAAATCATATTTACTGTTTAGAATGAGTACTAATGATCAACGTCATCGTATGCCAGAGTTAGGCAGAAGCACAGTACATGCTGAAGGGGTTAATTTGGTTAAGTACTGGATTGATAACTTAACGCTAGCAGACTGTTCTGACTCTCCATAAATGTGTGAGTGAACTAGAAACGTTTCTTCTAGCATAATTTTGTATTTGGAGTCAGAGTAAATTCAACACTAAGTTACTCTGACTCTATTTATGTTGAATAAATATCAGACTTTATTAAAATATTCACCCAACACCTTTAAGCCTTGAACTCTACCTTTGGTAATATCAAAAGTAACCACTTTTCCTCTCCCCATCACTGGAAATTCAATTCTCATAGTATCGGTTTTGGTATAAGCCGTTGCCACCGTAACAAGCTCTCCTAAAGTGAACTTAAACTCATTTGTATCGAGCAACTCCACCGTTAAATCTCCCCATAAATTATTATGAAACTTGCCAATATATTTTGATTTGGTTTCACTTAATACCATCACTCGCTCAGTATTTATTTTCTTTGTTTTTGCAAATTCCTCTTTAATATTTGCTTTAACTTTTGCCCATGTATTTTTCATTTCTGTAATGTGTAGGTCAGCTTTTTGTTCAGGGTTTCCCTTGTCTAGAAGCACTGTATAAGCAATATCAGCAATGGCGTTGGTGAGCTTACTGCTCAAATGAGATTCATTATTTAAAACCACCAGTCCAATATTATGTTGCAACATATAAGAACTGTGAGTATGAGTTCCTTCAACACCACCAAAGTGATGATACATTTCTTCGTCTTTATAAGGTCCCATATACCAACCCCATGCATAGCCGTTGCGAATAAAATCGCGGTATTGTAGATTAGTCACTGCCAATTGTTGGTGAGACTTCTTCATAACATTAGCTGGGAATATCTGTTTTCCTTCAACTTTTCCTTCATTTAATTGGGCTATTAAAAAACGAGCTATGTCTGACGCAGTTGCTACCGTTCCCCCGGCACCATGCATAGTCACATTGCTTTTCTCAAACGGGTATACTTCTCTTGGATCTATGCTGTGAACAGAATAGGGTCTTGCTACCTCAAAACCCTTTTTAGCTGCATCAGTGATATAGGATGATGTTCGGGTCATGCCCAATGGTTCATAGATCAATTCCGCAATAGTTTGCTGCCAATCTTGTTGGTAATAATCTTCAGCCCAAATGCTAGCGATATTAAAGCCCAAATTTGTATATTGATATTGACCTAATTTATTTTTTTCATTAACCCTAGTGTCAACCATCAGCTTATGGCGTTGTTCACTATTATGGTTGCCAGTAAACGCCAGCGTATCTACCAATATCTCATTCTCTATACCTGCGGTATTTGACATCAGGTTCTTTAACTGAATCTTTTCTGCATCAATATGTGGAAAAACCTGTTTTGGAAACATTTTTGCCATTGAGGTTGAGTCTTTAATATCACCTTTGTGCTCCATCACTAACGTTGATAAAGCAAACATGGGTTTTGTGATAGAGGCTAAATAAAATGCAGTTTCATTGGTAACTTTCTTCTTTTCTTTGATATTTGCGTAACCAAAAGAAGCTTCATAGACAATTTCTCCATCTTTGACGATGGCGATCGCCGTGCCAGTTGGCACACCTATTTCTTTTTTAGCGGCATTAACGTATCTATCAATCGCTGAAAAATCGTCAGAGGCAAAAACTGCATTAGCACACAGCATTACAAGTGGCATGAGCACGATTGATTTCATTTTTACTTTCATTTTATTCCCTTAAATGATTATATTTTTGATTAAAATTGTCGAACACACTATTTTCACTGCTAAAAACATGCAGATGTTCAGTACTTTTTAGTATTGCTTGGGCGTGTTTGATGTCGCCATTTGGAATGGCACCTTTTAATTCAGTTAACACTAATTCATACAATAACTGGTTGTATAACATCAGAGTCATTAGAGCACTTTTACTGCGAAATGCTTGAATGACATCTTTGGTATCTAGGGTAAGTAAGGCATTCAACATTTCCTTACCATCAGCACATAGGCAGAGTTGTACATCCTTGGTTTTTTCAAATATTTGGCGACCATTGTCTCGAAGAACAACGGTAACGCCCGGCATTTCAACGGCCTCATAAACTTTAATTCTTACTTCAACACCACGGGCAGCTGCTATTATCAAGGGCTCCTTTAGCCAAGCCATAACTGATGGCTCCACGTTAGCAAGAATGACATGTTTAGCGCTCTCAACCATTCGGACAGCTTGGTCTTTAACTTGTACTGCATTCTTGATTTGATAAACCTGTTCGTCATCTTGATGTTCAGGCAGGCGAGTAAGAGCATGAGTTAAGGAGTCCATATTGGCATTGAATTTTTTCGTTTCGCTAGTGATAAGCTGTCGCCACGGTAGTGCAATACATTGCTTACTTTTTCCGCTCGATTGCTCTACAGCCCCTTTTTGCGCCAATCTCTCTATTGCTTTGTATACATTGGCCACCGCTTTGCCTATAGCTTTTGCTACAGCATATCCCGTGTGTGCCCCTTCGGTTAATAAATAGAGATAAACTTCGCTTTCAAGTTGTGTAAAACCAATTTTGGTTAGAATTTCATCAGCTCTTGGTTCTATATCCATACCAACCCCACTTAGTAGTATTTAACAATACTAGCATCTCACGTAACACAAGAATTGACAATAATATTTTTTCATAATAATGGTTTAAGGAGCGTAACAATGGCGATAGAAATCAGAAACATCGGTTAGCGTAAATTAAAAACGAGTTTTACTCTGACCTTCTTTGTTGCTCTTTGTTAGACCAAGATACCCTTCTTGAATATTTATCAAATTAATACTGCCATTAATCTAGTCATATATATTGAAGGATCATCTTCATTTTTCATCAGGTAACCAAAACATTATAAATTTTATAATAATCTTACACCGGTAGAAATATGCAAAAATGCCTTCGTAAAATCGAGGTGTATATGAAAAAGCATATGGTTAAAAAAGATGATGAAGAAAAGCTCTTCTTCACCCATTTAGCACTTGAGTTGGTAGAGGACTCTTTTGATTCGTTAAGGCGCGATAATATTCCTTTACTGACTACTTACTTCGAAAATTTACAACAACTGTGTGACTACCTCGCTATTACTTTTGATGCCCCCAAATTCATTGGAATTAATAGTGAGGTTTTCTCCGTGTTGCAACATCTCCACATGCGCTTACTCATCATGACCCAAAAATACAACAAAGAATAATTACTGGGGGCAGTAATACAACAGAACAGAAAACTCCACGATATAAGAGAGTTGTGCTGTTGAGATCAGGGATGATCTAATTCAATTAAAATTAATTTACTGGGTGAAAAAGTGCAGTAACAGTTTATGGAAATTATAGGTATGGATTTGCAAAAAGCTAACGAAAAAATGACAACATGCAGAACTTTTTGCAGCCGGTGTGAAGTTAAAGGGTCTTTGGTATTTAGCGGCAATATATCACTATGTAGTAATACCCAGTCTATTATCTTTGAGGATAAAAGAATAAAGCTTTCAAATAGAGCATTGAGAGTACTTTGTGCCCTTTTACAATTTAAGAACTCCCCTGTTAGCTTTAACTATTTACATGAATATGGTTGGCCAGACAATATAGTGGTCAGGAATAACCTCACCGTCACAATATCAGAGATAAGAACAAACCTTAGACATACCCATATAAAAATACTGAGTATTAGAGGTTTTGGTTATGCTCTAACCTCATCAAATGATGAAATAGAGCGAATTAAGGATGCACGATGTTTAGCTTAAATAATATTAATTTCACCAGTGTAATCTGGGGGGATGTAGTTATTTCACCTCGCATAGAGAAGATTATTACTCCACCTTATGATTGTGAAAACATAGAAGTTTTATGCTCCGTTGTTAATCAAGAGACAACCATAGCTGCCTACAGTTTTTTTCAAAATTTAACAGCGAGTGAACATGTGCAGTTGTTTAAATTGATTTTAACAGCCGTATTAGCAGAGCCCTCTATAAAGACCTATACCGTTAGCCTGAACACGCCTATACAAGTTATACGTAGACTTGATGAACTCCTACCATTATTCCATAGTCACAATGAGCAAAAGGTTGCTTTGGAGTTATTAGAAAGCGATATCCAAGAATTAGGCGCATACGAATACGGGCTACTTGACGAAATAGGCAATATTTCAAACATCAGCTTATGGTTAGATGATTTTGGCAATAATCAGTCCAATTTCGACATAGTCCTCTCAAAAAAAGTGAAGTTCTGCACAATCAAAGTTGCAAAAGAACTCTTTTGGGGGCTTTTAGATGCAGACATAAAGTTCTTAAAAAGTTTATTAACTTTCTTAAATCAAGAACACAGCCTTATAGTTGAAGGGGTTGAAACGCAAAAACACGTAGAGTTTATATCTAATATTAAGGGTGTAAAAATTCAAGGTTTTTATTATAACCCACAGCTGGAAACAAGTATTGGAGTCAACTAATGGATAAACTCACTCATGCTCAAATAATTTCTGAATTTGAAATAGCAACACAATACATATCCGGCGAAATAGTTCCTATCGACATTAATTTATTGAAAAGAATAGCAACAATGCCACCAGAAAAAGATGAGTATTTCCTCGAAGTATGCATGGGATTAATGCAGATGTTAACCGAAGAGGTAAAACTAAAAAGCATTAGTCAACAGAAAGAAATTAATACACTTTCAGAAGAAGAAAAATACTATTTAAGCTCTATTTATGAATAAAGCTGAAAATAGGGTCCTAAGGGTAGGATGCTATTTTCAGCTTCATTAAAGTACTTCCATGACTCTATAACTTTAAGGAATAACCTTCTTTTCGGTGGTTTTCAATATCAATTGACGACCCTCGTAACAAAATTCGTAAATCATAAATAGCAACATTTAAATTATTTCTTACAATAGTCGATTCAGGCCAAACATATTGAATTAAATAATCTTTTGGTAATATTGTACTTTCCTGACGCGTTAAAGCACAAATCAACCTATAGCCCTGAGAACTAATTTTGCGATGCTCACCATGAATAATAAAAGTACCACGCTTTTCTCCTTTGTTAATATTTGCACTTGTAAGTTGTTCATATGGAAACAAAGGGCAGTCCCTACATCTGTTATAGCAAGGGGGAAGTTCAAGTTTATCAGAGGAGGTAGCGGTATGACTGCTATTATCTAGCAAAATATTTAGATTATTCATAAACCACCCTCTCAAAAGCATCGCTATTCAGTAGGAAGTTGCAATCGCAATTTCCTGAAGAGGCTAAGGCAACTTGATATTTTCCCCCACCTACTTTAGCTAAAATTTTAACGTAGTCACCATCAACTGTTTTTACATGAGTTCCGACAGGAAACTCCCTTATCACTTCAATAAATCTCGCGACAAGGCGAGGATCTAACATAGTTCCTGAAACTCTAACTAACTCAGAAACAGCTGAATAAGAACATAAGGCACTCTTATAATTCCTATTACGAGTTATTGCTTCATATGTGCAAACTAGGGTAAGCATCCTTGAATAGAGGTTTATATTACGACCAGCTAATCCTGCAGGATAACCGGTACCATTGAAGTGCTCATGATGTGATTCAATGATTCGACTCACAATACTAGGAAATGCTTTATTTTCTTCAATAAGCTTTACGCCGATTTGAGTATGGCTAAGAACGTGATCTCTTTCTGTTACAGTCAGTTTCTCTGGTTTATCGAATTTAATAGGAAGTTGAACCATCCCTACATCATGCAGTAATGCAGCACAGCCAAGACCTAATAGTTTGTCTTTTTTTATGCCTAAATATTTACATAATGTTAAATAGAATATCAGTACCCTTAATGATTTATGCGCAATGCAAGGAGATTTGCTTTGGATGGTATTTAAATAATCATAGGTTTTAGAGTCGGCTAAAACCTGAACAGTTAAGTAATTAACAACCTCTTTTACCTTTTTAGAGCTCAGATAAGAGCTTGTGCTCAAGTCATTAAATATAACGTTTAAGAGCTTAAATGACTTTGATAAAGCGGCTTTACCTTCTTTTTCTTTATTCTTAATCGAGACACTTTCATTGCCAATAAGGGTGGGTGGGCACTGTGATTCTACAAAGGCATATTCACATGTTTTGCGTAGTTGAATTAAATGCTTTTCAGTCTCAATTACGAAAGTGTGACTTAAGAAGGGGGTATCAAGCCATTTTCTATCTAATTTAACGACTTTCATACCAACTTTTAGTTGGTTTACTGCTAATTTATTCATAGGTATCATATATTCAAAATCAAAAAAATCGACTAGTCGTAGTCGATATTAAATTTACAATTTAAAAATTAGATACCTTCCCATTGGCAATATATGAAATCCATTCATTTCGATATGCTACACCGGTCTGACAAATAAAGTCAATTTTTTTGAGTAACATCCAACAAGAGAAAAACTTAATAGAATCAAAATAAATAAAATTACTCATGTTCCTTACCTCTATTTTTTGCCTTACATTAAGTGCGATAAAGTACTTTAATGACATGCCAGCCAAATGTAGTTTTCACAAGGTGAGGTTCCAATATATCAACTTAAAAGGCAACTTTATCAAACTGAGACAGAATTTGGCCTCGCCTAAATCACCGCCCTTTTTACCCGATGGGCAGCTTGAATATTTTTTAGCTAAGGCTTGAAACTTAGCACATTTTTTAACTGCTTAATGATATCTTCAGCAATTTCTTTGTGCTTAACCAATATATGAAGTACGTGTGCTGTATCCGTGATGAAAAAATCGATGTAATGCAAGCGACTACCATAACTCTTATTATAAAAAATAACCTTGAATACAGTATATATTAATTTCTGATGAACCGATTCATACGATTAATCAATTGGAATTGATATCAGAAGACGAAGTCAAACTGTAGCGTTTGAATGAAAAGGGCTTTCAAAGAACAGGTCGAGTTTTATTTTCAAAATACACTAACTAAAACATTATAAGACCCCTCCTTCATTCAGCACTAAATTGCAGCGCTTTCATAACAGACTCTATGCTCGCCTTATTAAATGTTGTTATTAATTCTTGATTGCACTAATCAAAAAGCCATCACTGTACGTATAGGATAAAGAGAAACAGAAATAGTTACTTTTTTATATAAATACATCAGCAGGTGATACCTATGAAGGCGCTATATTGGTTTAACAATGATTTACGCATTGAGGATAACTCACTGCTTGCCAAGCTAGCTAACGAAAGCAAATCATTGCATTGTTGCTTTATTATTAACCCTCAATGGTTTAACTCATCATCGCTATTAAATAGTGCAATGGGAGTCAATCGATGGCAATTTTTAAAGCAATCATTAAAAGCACTAGCAAAAGCTCTGCACAACTTAAATGTTGAGTTAAAGGTATTGTATGGTGAGCCTGAAAATATTTTACCTAAATTAGTTGATGAGCTAGCAATAGACACCTTAGGTTGTGCTCGGCAAGTAGGCTACCAAGAAAACCAAAGTTTAAAGGCGATACAAAATAAATTACCAGATGTAACTTTTGAAACAGCATGGTTGAATACATTGTTTACCGAGGACTTAATTGTTAATAGCAACGCAGTTATCGGTAGTTTTTCTAAATTTAGAAAGGTTGTTGAAAAAAACTTAATTAACATAGTTATAGAGCCTTCATCTCAAATTGGCAACGTAATGATAAATATCTTCAAACAACCAATACCATAGAAAGCACATCTTTAGACAATACCATTATTGTTGTTGACAAATTATTCCCTGATCAAAATCACCATACAAGGCAATAAACGAAATAACCATTAAAGGTGGTTACGATGTCGCTCCACTGCATTTAGCAGACTATTTTTTATCTGGCGCAGCAGACCATTACAAACAAACTCGCAATGATTTGCATGGTTTACGGCGATCATCACTCTTTAGCCCTTGGTTAGCACTTGGTTGCCTTAGTGTTAAAAATGTTTGGCAAGCAATTAGTGAATATGAGCGACGCCATCAAGCCAATGAATCAACTTATTGGCTCAAGTTCGAGCTTTTATGGCGAGAATATTTCCAATGGTTAGCTTTAGCAAAAGGTCGTCATTTATTTACCTTCAAAGGCTCTGCGGAGACTGCGCCTAATACAACATTTCATCAAGAGTGTTTTCAACAATGGTCTACAGGTAACACTGGATACCCTCTGGTGAATGCACTAATGAATCAACTAAACAGTACAGGTTTCATGTCAAATAGAGGCCGACAAATAGTCGCTAGCTGTTTAGTTAACGAACTTGAGCTCGATTGGCGCTATGGTGCAAGTTACTTTGAAAAACAACTCCTTGATTATGATGTCGCAAGCAATTGGGGAAATTGGCAATATATTGCGGGAGTTGGCGCAGACCCAAAAGGAGGACGCTGGTTCAATATTGAAAAACAACGCCAATACTACGATCCCGATGGTGAGTTCATTGATACATGGCAAGGCTACTAAATAGATCACCCTAAATGAAGATGAATAAAAGAGCCGCTAAAAACAAGCGCAAGGCTGAAAAACAATGTCCTGTATGTCAACGCCCATTTACTTGGCGTAAAAAATGGCAACGCGATTGGGATAACGTTATTTATTGTTCAAAGCGCTGCCAAAATGAGAAGAGAAAACATGATTAATCACTCAAAAAAACTACGCCTTATCTTAGGCGATCAACTTAATGCGGCTCATCCTTGGTTTAAAGAAGTCGATGATAATTGTCTTTATGTTATTGCGGAGCTTCATCAAGAAACCAGTTATGTAACGCATCATCAGCAAAAGATTCAAGCATTTTTTGCGGCAATGGCGGCATTTGCTAATGCATTAAAAGAAGCAGGACATCGGGTGTTGCATTTAACATTAGATGAAACAAAACAATACAAAGACCTTCCTGACATGCTGACAAACTTGTTAGAAAATAACGTACAACATTTTGAATATCAGCAACCAGACGAATATAGACTATCTCAGCAGCTGGCTTTATTTAGCGAAAAAATAACATCAAAAAACATGTCATTTTCCTGCGTTGATTCTCATCATTTCTTCTTGCCTCACCATGAATTAACAGAGCATTTCAAAGTAGATACGAGCCATAGAATGGAGTTTTTTTATCGGTATATGCGAAAGCGTTTTAATGTACTTGTTGATGATGACAATAAACCCGAAGGTGGTAAGTGGAATTATGATCAGCAAAACCGCAGTAAACTTAAAAAACAGGATATTGCCTCAGTCCCAGCACCATTAGTGTTTAGTCATGATGTTAGCGAAATAAATGCTCGCTTAGCCCGTCACAAGGTCAAAACAATAGGACAAGGTGATTCAACATTATTGTGGCCAATCAATCGTCAGGAAAGTTTACAGCTACTCGAGTTTTTTTGCCGCTATTTACTGCCTTCATTTGGTACGTTTCAGGACGCAATGACGTGTAATGGCGATGATGTTGTTACCCAAAAGCAATGGAGCTTGTATCATTCAAGGGTGTCATTTTCACTTAACAGTAAAATGCTATCTCCCACACTTGTCGTTGACACTGTTATCAAACATTATCAATGTAATGATGCTATTAGTATTGCGCAGGCTGAAGGCTTCATTAGACAAATTTTAGGCTGGCGTGAATTCATACGTGGTATGTATTGGATTAATATGCCGAAATACCAAAATAAAAATAGCTTGAAAGCAAAAAACAACTTGCCCTCATGGTTTTGGAATGGCGATACAAAAATGAACTGTTTGCATCACGCAATAAATCAATCGCTGCAATATAGTTACGCCCATCATATTCAACGCTTAATGATCACCGGAAACTTTTGTTTATTAACAGGCATAGAGCCTGCGCAAGTTGACCAATGGTATTTGGGGATTTATGTTGATGCGATTGAATGGGTTGAATTACCTAATACTCGTGGTATGAGTCAGTTTGCTGATGGTGGGCTTATTGCTTCAAAAGCCTATGCCGCCAGTGGTAATTACGTAAATAAAATGAGTGATTACTGCCAAAGCTGTCATTACAATGTTAAAGAAAAGACCAGTGATAATGCATGCCCTTTAAATAGCTTGTATTGGCATTTTATGGATAAACACAGCGAATTGTTTGAATCAAACCCAAGACAAGCCATGGTTTATCGAAATTGGCGCAAACAAACAGAAGAACAACAACAAGCAACATTAGCCAAAGCTCAGGATTATTTGCGCAACTTAGACACTCTTTAAAGTTGTTTAACGTGCCTTACTTTTGTTTGCTGATTTTACTTTATATTGGCTCATACAATGAGAGCGAGATACGGCTTCGCTTCGTTTGCTTAAGTGTTTTGTTTTTCGACCCGATACTCTACAGCGCCAATTTTTAAAGGTTTTACTTTTTAATTCTTGGCGCATAAGTCGAATCACTTGTGGCTCAGTTAAGCCATATAATATTTCGATGGCTTCAAATGGCGTGCGATCTTCCCAGGCCATTTCAATAACTCTTGATTTGTCATAATGTTCAAGCATTTCACTATGCCTCATGATGAATAAATTTAGAAAATAACTGATGCGTATTCACTTTAGCTTCAAGCTTCGCAGCAAGTAAATACAATCCAGCTAGTTTGCGGTGAATGAAAAGCGCGTCAATCGGAGGTGTGTGCCATTGGTCTTGCTGAGTATTAATTAACAAACCTTTCTCTTTAATTCTCAACGCTAAACCGCTCTTTGCAAAGTCATAAGTATTGTCATGTACCAAAGGCTCACAGGCCAAGGCAAAAATGTCTAACACCTGCGATAAGTAAGTTGGTTCAATATTATCAGCAAAAAAGCCAATGCTTTTAGCTGCATCAACCATAGACGTTTTTTCATTGTTGATACTGGCTTTGATTAAGGCTAAATAACCAAGACTTATCGTCTTTGGAATTTTCCGGGTGGCGCCAAAATCAAGTAGCACTATACGCTCGCTATCAACTTGATAGAGATAATTAGCAAAGTTAGGATCTGTTTGCATTAACTGGTAGGTAAAAAGCTCATTGAAAAACAAACCAATGAGTGACTCAACCGCCTTGTCTCTTAACTGTTGCGGTAATTGAGTTATTTCATCAATAGGTACACCTTCAATAAATGTCATGGCTAATATCGACTGAGTACTAAAGTCTTCAATAACCCTAGGTAAAATAAATTGCTCATCACTGAGCACATCAGCGTAATTTTTGACAAAGTTTGCTTCATTGACGTAATCCGCTTCGGCAAGTAATTGCAGCTTAGCTTCTGCTAATAATTCATCAATCTTAATATGCGAGGGCAGCAGCCCTGACAATTTTAATAATGCCGCAACGTTATCAACATCACTACTAATCGCATCAGCAATACCTTGATATTGCACCTTTACTGCAAGCTTTTTACCATTATCAAGGTAAGCCGTATGCACTTGTCCAATAGATGCTGAAGCAAAAGGTTTCAGCTCAAAGTGTGCAAAGTTATCGAGCCAACTATCTCCCCATTCCTTTTCTAACACTGCTAACAATTGCTTGTGTGGCATAGGTTGTGCGTTTGAACGAAGTTTATCTAACAGCTGGCTTAACTCTGCAGGTAACAAATCGCCGGCATCCATAGATAAAAGTTGCCCAATTTTCATTGCCGCACCACGAAGCTGTGACAGTTTGTCAGCTAAATGCTTAATATTGCTAGGTTGTACGAGCAATTTTTTAACAGATGTCGGTTGGCCTTTCGACCATTGCTTTGCTCCGTCTAACACCACATTACTCGCGACTTTAGTGACCAACGAACCTAAGGTCGCTAATCGGGATAATCGAGAGGTAGGTATTTTCTTTTCTTTTTTCAATATAAACACCTAACGTATAACAAGCGACTTTACATCTTTGCCATATTGTTGAAAGTAACGTTTTAAATCGTCTAAAATGAGATAATTCATCGGCACAATAAACAAGGTGATCAACGTGGCGAATATAATGCCAAACCCCAAACTCACCGCCATTGGAATTAAAAATTGTGCCTGGGTAGATTCTTCAAAGAGTAACGGTATCAAACCTGCAAATGTAGTGAGAGAGGTCAGTAATACGGCTCTAAATCGTCTTCCTCCAGCTTCATAAACAGCTTTTTTCACTGACGTGCCTGCCAAGCGGCGTTGATTAACATAATCAACCAACACGAGTGAGTCATTAACGACGACACCAGATAACGCTAATATGCCCATGAAACTTAGCAAGGTTAAATCCAACCCCATGATCCAATGCCCGATCACCGCACCAACTAAACCAAAAGGGATAACTGACATAACAATCAAAGGTTGTGAGTAGGACTTAAATGGGATGGCCAATAAAACGTAAATTAAAATCGCTAAAGCAATAGCGCCTGCAATTAGCCCCTCAGATGACTCTCTTTGATCTCTCGCCTCGCCTGCTAATTCATAACTGACACCGGGGTATGCATTCATTTTTAGTGTTAACCAAGACTGCAGCTCTTTTTGAACTAAAGACATGTTGCCCGTTTTCTTATCAAAGTCTGCCGTTACGGATAAAGTTCTTTGCCTATCTATTCTTAAGATAGTATTTGGACTCACACCAGGAAGAACATCAGCGACTTGCCATAAGGCGACTTCTTGGTTAGGGCCAATACGTATCATCATTTGCTCTAACGTTTCAATAGACTGTCGCGCTTCGATAGGGTATCTCACCATAACCCGAACTTCTTCACGACCTCGCTGAATACGCTGCACTTCGAAACCAAATACGGCCTGTCTCACTTGACTTGAAACGGTATTAAGATCTAGTCCTAATAATCTTGCTTCAGGTTTTAAAATAAGCTGTAACTCTTCTTTACCGTCTGACATGGAGTCTTCTATATCAAACACACCTGAATAAGTAGCCAACTTTACTTTTAATTGCTCTGAGATCTCATTAAGTGCGCTGACATCATTACTTTTCAGTTCAATATCAATAGGAGAACCACCCCAACCGCCAATCTCTGCGCGATAGTTTAGCTGCTCGGCCCCTGGGATTGGCCCAACACGCTTACGCCATTCATTGACAATATCTTGTGTCGTTACCGCTAAAGTGCGTTTTTCAGGGGGGACAGTTTCAACACGAACTCTGCCTGTTGTTGAATTTCTTCCCCCACTGATCGCATAAATATTGCGAATAACAGACTCTCCGGTTTCAGGGTCACGAAATTCTTCGCGCAAATCTTGGGCATGCTGCGTAATCGCTTTAACATAGCTATCAGTAGAGTGGAACGCTGTCCCTGAAGGCATGATCAAATTTGCCGTAGCTACCTCACTTTGTATACGAGGGAAAAATACAAATTTAGTGTGACCACTAAGCAAAGTACCTAGCACCATAATAAAAACGGCTACCATCAAAGCAAGCGTTGCGTAACGCCATCGCATTGCTTGCGCAAGAGCCGGTTGATAGATTTTTTCGATCAGTATTTCCAGCGAACGAGCTACTTTTTGTTGAAATTGTGACAATCGAGAGGGGTTATTTGACAGAGGGCGAACATGCTTTAAATGCGCAGGTAAAATAAACTTCGACTCTATAAGTGAAAATAATAACACTGGCACGACAACAAATGTGATCGCTGCATACCAACTAGCTCGTCCTGTTTGAAAAGCGAGTGGTAAAAATGCAGCGGCCGTGGTTAAAATACCAAACGTTACTGGCACAGCCACTTCTCGCGTTCCGTTAATGGCAGCCTTTAGGGGATCTTCACCTCGTTGTAAGTGCGAGTATACGTTTTCGCCGGTAACAATCGCATCATCAACGACAATACCAAGCACTAGTATAAAGGCAAATAAACTCATTAAATTAATACTTACACCAAATAAAGGCATGAATAGAAATGCTCCTAAAAAACACATAGGAATACCTAAACACACCCAAAAGGCAACTGCTGGCCTTAAAAATAAGGCGAGCATAATTATCACTAATAAAGCACCCTGCCATGCACTTTTCGTTAATGTATCAAGCCTTGCTTTTACCGGCTCACTACGATCTCGCCAGTAGTCCATCGACAACCCTTGCGGTAATTGGCTTTGCTTTGCTTCAATGTAATCCCTTACCGCTGTGGTTATATCGATAACACTTTCATTACCGGTTCTAAACACTTCAATTTCAACCGCGGGTACGCCATTAAAACGAGTATTCAGGGGGATTTCAGCAAACGCATCCTTAATATTGGCTATATCGCCTAAGCGCAGCATGGTGCCGTCTTGAGTGGTAATAATCGGAATATTAGCAAAGTCATTTGCTTGGTATGCTTGCCCTCTGCTACGAATAAAAATCTCACCACCGGAGGTACGTAAATTACCCGCTGAAGAATCCCGAGAGTTTTGGCGTAAAATGTTGGAAACCTGTGCCAAGGTTAAGTCATATTTACGAAGTGCCCATTCTGGTATTTCAATAGACATCTCAAACGGAAGAACATCCTCGATTGCCACTTGGGATATATCATCTAACTGAACAAGCTCGTCTCTCACGTCTTCAGCCATGCGCCTTAATGTTACAGCATCATAATTGCCATAAATCATTACTCCGATTGCATCTCTGCGCCATTGAGGCACTTGAATTAATAAATTCTCCGCTTCTATCGGAAAATTACTAATAGCATCAACGCGAATTTTTACTTCTTCAAGCAGTTGCCTTACGTCATAACCTTCTTCTACAGATAAAGTAACTGATGCTCTGCCCTCACTGCTTTGAGAATTAATCTGACGAATACCTTCAATATCTTGAACCGCCTCTTCTATCTTAATCGTGATGCCTTCTTCAACTTCTTGCGGTGATGCACTGGGTAAAGTAACACTAACGCTAACACTGCGTATTTCAATTTCAGGAAACAAATCAACAGGCACTTTATTGAGCATCACATAGGCACCAGCTAACATTATTAATACTAATAATATATTCGCAGCAACATCGTTTTTAGCAAACCAAGCAATCATTATGCTAACTCCTATTGCGCGCTAACGGACATTGAAGCATTAGGAGCAGAAGCCCCCACTACTTCAATATTTTGACTAACAGCCGAAGACTCTGCTAGCAATTTCTTTTTAGTTTGTTCTTTTACTGGGGAATTATCACTGCTTAAGGGTTTTACTTTTGTACCATCAGGTAAATTAGCCGTAGGGGTAAGAATTAACATATCAGATTTGTTTAGTACTTCAGTAAATACATTATTGTTGGACGATTGATAACTCACCGCTAAGAGTGAATTGGTTTGCTGTGGAGCAACCACTACCACATTGCTATCCGTCCAGACAGGCGTGATTTTTCGTTTTTTGAGTAAGCCATTCTCAACGACACTTACCATAAAATCTTGAGAAACAGCGCGACGAGGAATAACAAAAACATCGTCATAGCGTTTGCCTTCGATTTTAGCTCTCATAAATTGGCCTATTCTCACTGCTGGACGCTGCTTTGATGGTATAAAGGGCTTTTCTATTTGTGCTACAACGTAAAGCATTCTGGTGCGAGGATCAAAAGCCCCTTCAGTACGAACAATTTTTCCAATCCATTGATGCGTTTGATTACCCATATCACTTTCAAATAATACGGCAGGTAGCTCGTTAGCAAGAGTTTCACCTTCAGGTAGGAGTAAGTGTTCTAGATCGTCTACTTTGATAGGTAGGCGCACTTCAACAACATCATTACTGTAAATTGACGCAATCGTTTGACTTGGGGTTACAAACTCCCCAATGTCAATTAACTGCTCAAGCACTTTTCCATCAAATGGTGCAACAACTTCTGTTCTTTGTAAATTCAACCTAGCCCTTTTAACTCTTGACTTTGCTGCTTGTAGTGATGCTTTTGCTGCGGCAAGTTGTGGCTCTCTTAATGCTAGTTTTCGTGCCGCTTTTGATTCAGGAATTTTGTTCCACTCCTTCGCAGCAAGCTCTGCTTGTGCTAATTCTTGAATATACTTCACTTCAATATCCGCAGCCTGAGAAATTGCAATATCAAGCTCAACTTCAAAGTCTCTGCTATCAATTTTAGCTAAAATATCACCTTTCTTAAAAACGCCACCAGCTCGAATATTTGGCGAAACAGCTACCACCCGGCCACTGATATCGGCAACCAAACGAGTTTCGGTAAGTGCTTGAGCTGTTCCGTATGAGTCTACCCAGATATCGAATGACTTGGTCTCTAAGGGACTCACTTCTACAGCAACACTCGGAGCAGGCCTATCTCCCCACCTGTTGGCTTTGGGTTTGGCACTAAATAAACCAACAACAACCAGAAAACAAATACCCAAGATAGCCAAAGTTACAATACTGTGGGCAATCCAAGGTACTTTTCTTTCATATATTTCCAATTTACTGTTTTGATTAAGTTGACTTGTCATTGAGTTCTCCACAACTTGACCGGTACGTTATAGAACCGGTTAAGCATTTATTACACTGTGTTGTTTTAATTTAATTACAGTGCAATACGAATCATTGAACAAAAAAGATTTATCTTATAAATATAATTTTATATTGCTTACAGTAACAGAGGGTTACAAGAAGGGACTGCAATCAGTGAAATTAATTGAGCTTTTCAATACACACTTTATTAACGCCGTAGTTATCAGATGGGAAATTCGCTTTAAAGATACAAGGAAGTTAATTGGTACCTGCAGTTTTAATTCATGGAACTAAAAAAGGAGAAACCCAGGTGTTCGATATAAAGTATCTTCTGATTATTGGGATTGCGCATACACAACAGTCTAGTGTTGGCTCAAGAGCTTTTGAACAAAATTAACGATAATAGACGAGACTTCATTTGAATAACCATTGCTAGCGCATGCGCTACTATCTTACAAAGTTAATGATTGCTGAAGCAGTTAACCCTTGAACTCAAATGAACCATATATTTCACTTATTAGATGCGTTTCAACAGTTATTGCTTAAACCTCAGAATGATGGCTAGCTCTTTCTAACCAGAGCTATAATACTAATGCTTCTATGGGTCATAATTACGCCTTCTTTCACAATCAGCTTTTGAAAGGGGCGAACATCTAAAAAATCTTTATAATTTAAGTTCTGTAAAGCACTTTAATGACATGCCAACCAAACTTCGTTTTAACGAGATGAGGCTCTAATATTGCACCTTTAAAGGCGACTTTATCAAACGCAGGTACCATTTGACCTCGTTTAAACTCACCTAAATCACCGCCTTTTTTTCCTGATGGGCAGGTCGAATATTTTTTAGCTAAGGTTTGAAACTTAGCACCTTTTTTTAACTGCTTAATGATATCTTCAGCAATTTCTTTGTGCTTAACCAATATATGAAGTGCGTGTGCTGTAGCTGCCATGAAAAACCTTTTAATACCGTCTTTTTTATCAAATTTTCAATTACTTAAGGGGGAGTTATTAATAATGCTAACTGAAGTGTCTATTTAACTATGGCATATATCAGTAAACATTTTCTGACAATGTTTACTGATATACACTGAGGCACTAAATCTCAGACACAAAAAAACCAGCGTTATGCTGGTTTATTGTTTTAAGCTGTTGAAAGCTTAAATGGTACCGGAGGACGGACTTGAACCGTCACGCCCGAAGGCAACGGATTTTGAATCCGTCGTGTCTACCAATTCCACCACTCCGGCGACACAGTGACTTTAGCGATTAGCTAAAGAGGGTGGCATTATACGAAACTTAGTTAACTAAGCAACAAGTTTTTCACCACTTTATTATGCATAACCTTTAACTGGTGCTTATTTGCGCGACTTATTCAGCACTCATCATTAATTAGCACTGGTGAGCATTTAGAAAAATCTCTACAGCTTGTGCGACTTGGTGCTCTATTTCTTCATCGGTGGCAACTTTATCAGGTAATAATAGGCTTCGTGTATGCAGTGGCCCTTTAGCCATTTCAATGAGCATTTGGGCACTAAACTGGAAGTCATCTGCAACAATAATCTTCTCTTCAGCTAGGTGTTTTAGGTAGTCAGTTAAAGGCAATATTCCCGCTAACGGGCCCTTTTGATAGATCATTTCTCCAAGCTGAGGAAATTTAACAACTTGCTGCACCACCAAGCGAAATAAAGACATCAACTCAGGTGATAGCATTCCTTTTACAAACTCAAAGCAGACTTTATTTAACGCCGCTTTCGCCGCGAGGTTTCGATCAATCGTGGTGAATATTTCAGTTTGCACTGTCACTTGACGCTGGATCACCGCCATGAGTAAACCTTGCTTATCGCCAAACTCATTATAAATAGAGCGTCTTGAACCACCTGCTTTATTGATGATCATTTCTAGCGAGGTCTCATCAAAACCCTTATTAAAAAAAAGCTCTTGGGCAGAATTTAAAATCATTAGCCCTCTTTCGCTTAAGCTTTCGATGTCTAAGGTGTTGCTTTTAACCATGGAAATTACCGTGTGTAAAATTATGTTATTGACTTTGGTACTGCATAGTACCAAAATATATGGTACTGAGCAGTACCATTTGTACTATTCGTTAATAATGAACTTTACTCATAGCAATAGATTTTCTCTTTTGCCACATCAAAAGCACTTAAAGGAACAAGCATGCGCGTAATGCCATTAATACTCTTCACCCTATTTTTAGTTGGATGTAATAAGCCGGTTAAAGAAGTGAATAAACCTGTCCGCCCTATCATGTGGACTACCGTAGAGTTATCTCCTTTTGAACAAATAAGAACCTTATCTGGCATTGTTGCCCCAGTTGAGGCCACTAAATTGAGTTTTGAGGTTCAAGGGAAAATTAAAGCGATTGAAGTAAATTTAGGCAACGAAGTGGTAAAAGGACAAGAGTTAGCGAGTTTAAACAAACGTAGTTTTGCTTTAGGCCTTCAATCTGCACAAGCGCAATATCAGCAAGCTAAAGCCACCTTACTCGATGCTGAGAACAGTCATCGACGTTATGAACAACTATTAAAACAAGGCGTGGTATCACAATCGGGCTTTGATAATGCCAAAGCAAACTTCGATGCCAGTAAAAGCGCTGCTGATGTCGCTAAGGCGCAACTCGATATAGCCAGTAAAAACCTACAGGATAGCACCTTACTAGCACCTTATGACGGCATAATCACCAAGCGCTTATTTGAACCCTCACAACAAATTTCAGCAGGCCAGTCTTTGTTTGAAATAGAAGGAAAACATGGTCTTGAGATCCATGTCATGGTGCCTGAAACCTTGATTCGCGAATTAACGCAAAATGCAATTTTGCCAATCCACTTCCCTGTTTTGCCAGATGTCAGCATGCAAGGGCAAGTAACAGAAATAGGTACTAGAGCTGAATTTGCCAATGCTTTCCCAGTAACGGTTGTTTTACAAGGTGATAACCCTTTACTTCGCGCCGGCATGACCGCTGAGGTAGAGTTTTCTTTTGCTGGAACCGGCAGAACTGGCCATAAAGGTGATGCTATACACATTCCCGTTACGGCCTTAAGTGCAGGCTTAGCACAAAAAGCATATGTGTTTGTTTATAACAAAGAGAGTCAGCAAGTTACTAAAACTCAGGTACAAACTGAAAACATTTTCAAAAATGAAGTGATCATCTCCTCTGGTTTAAAGCAAGGCGATATTATCGCAACTGCCGGAGTCGCATTTCTTCGAGACGGCCAGCAAGTGAGTCTAGTTGATAACAGTATTCAACGATTTAATTAAGTCTGTTTAAGGAAGATTGATGAATATTACCCAACTGGCTTTTAGCTACCGTAAAAGCGTATTTTTGATTTTAGCTGTGCTGTTAATCAATGGCTTTTTTGCTTATTTTACCTTGCCTGCACAAGAAGATCCCACCATCACTATCCGTGAGGCCATTGTTAGTACTTCTTTCCCCGGTATGGCACCTGACAGAATTGAGCAACTGATCACCAAAAAACTCGAAGAAGAAATTCGAAAAATCCCTGAAGTGAAGGAAATTAAATCTAGCTCGGCTACCGGGATTTCAATCATTCACGTCAAAGTTTATGACAGATATTTTAACCTTGATGATATTTGGCAAAACTTACGAAACAAAGTCTCTGCTGCCCACAATAGAATGCCGACAGGCACACATGCACCTTATGTAAATGATGAATTTGGCGATGTCTCTGTTGTGACCTTAGCACTTACCGGCAATGGTTTTGATTTAGGCGAAATGTATGACATGGCGCAGCACATTCGTGACACTTTATATGGTGTTGCTGGCACCAAGAAAATTGAAGTATTAGGTCGCCAAGAAGAACGCATTTTTTTAGAAGCCTCTAATGCCAAACTTTCGCAATTAGGTATTTCACCACAATCTCTTATCGATGAATTAAAGAAGCAAAATATTGTCCGCTCTGGTGGGCAAATAAACACAGGTGCAAGAAGCTTTATTGTTGAACCATCGGGTAATTTTTCCAATATAGAAGATATTGGTAATACCTACATCAATATTCCTAATAGTGAAGACTTTATTGCCTTAAAAGATGTGGTAACACTTCGTCGCGACTTTATTGACCCTCCGAATAAAGTCGCTTACTTAAATGGTCAAAAGGCAATATTTTTTGCCATCTCCATGTTGCCTGAAGATAACATCTTAGAATATGCCCCAAGAGTGATTGATAAAGTTAATCAAATTGAAGCCAGTTTACCTATTGGTTATACGCTGAATGTCGCAACTTACCAAGCAGACCAAGTTGAAAAAACCATCAACGGTGTTTCAATGAATGTACTGCAAACCTTAGCCATCGTTTTAGTGGTGGTTATTTTATTTTTAGGCTTACGTACAGGTTTGATTGTTGGCGCTATTGTGCCTTTTGTCATGCTAACTACGTTAAGTATTATGCAGTTTACTGATATGAAGTTAGAGCGCATGAGCCTAGCAACATTAATCATTTCTTTGGGGCTGCTCGTTGATAATGGCATCGTTATCGCGGAGGATTTCAAACGCAGATTAGAAGATGGCATAAAACGTTACGATGCTATGTTACAAGGCAGTAAAGAGCTCGCCGTGCCATTGTTAAGCTCTTCTGTAACCACTATCTTATTCTTTTTACCGCTTATGCTAGCTGAGCATGTTGCAGGTGAATACACTCGCTCTATTTCCTTAGTAATTTTAATTACCTTACTCACTAGTTGGGTTTTAGCCTTATGTGTTACGCCACTGTTATGTTATTTCTTTATTACTTTACCTAAGAAAAATCTTGGCGAAAAAGCCGCAACAACAGCGGTAGAACCGAGTAACTTCTATCGCTATTACGAATCTTTTTTACATTGGTTGCTTAAGCACAAAGCGCTGTTTTTATCAGCAATGATTGTATTGTTTATCAGTGCCATTATTTCGATGAAGTTTGTTGCTAAACAATTCTTCCCTGACTCGGATCGCACCCAAATACTGGTGAACATTGACCTACCTAATGGCACTTCGGCCAAAGAAACCAATCGCCAAATGAAAGAGATTTTTTCTTGGTTAGAGGATGATGAGCGTTTTGACTTTATCGAAAGCTACTCTGCTTACGTCGGCTTTAGTGGCCCTAGGTTTGTAATGTCCTTAAACCCTGAAGACCCTGCGCAAAACAAAGGTTTTATGGTGTTAAATGTTAAGGATAACACCGATATTAGCGCAACCGTATTAAGGTTAGATAGACAGATAGAGCATGACTTCCCTAACGTTTCAGCGCGGGTTAAAAAGATGTTCTTAGGCCCATCAGACTCAAGCACGATAAAGATACAAGTTAAAGGTCCTGATAAAGAAGTGATTTATAAAAAAGCCCAACAAGTGATGGATGTTTTACATGGTGTACCTAACACCTTAGATATTCGTACAAACTGGGAAAATTTGATCACTAAAGTTGAAGTACAAATAGATCAGCACAGAGCAAAACGCTCAGGCTTAACTTCTGAAGAGATAGCGCAAGCGCTTGAAGCATATTTTTCTGGCTCTCAAGTAACGGAGTTTCGTGAAGAAGATAATATTATCCCTGTGGTACTTAGGGCTGAACAAGCTGAACGCCAAAATCTTGATAGATTAAGAACACTAAATATCTACTCGAATAAAACTGGCCAAACAGTACCTTTATTTCAAGTAGCGACATTAGCACCTTACAATCAGTTTTCTATTATTCACCATGAAGACTTATTTCGTACCATCAGCATTCAAGCACGAAATACCGACATGGCAGCAGAAGATCTTAAACTCATTATTGATAAAGAAATCCAAGCCTTAGCGGCTGATTTACCGATAAACCACACCATTGAATATGATGGGGTAATTAAGGAGTCTAAAGCTGCGCAGAAAGCGCTAGGGGCCAGTATGCCAATAGTGTTAGGTTTAATTTTAATCCTGCTTGTGGCTCAGTTTAATTCTTTTAGACAAGCTGCGGTAATTACCTTAACTATCCCGCTGTCTTTTATTGGTGCCGTGTTAGGTTTATTTTTAATGCAGGCACCTTTTGGTTTTATGGTAACGCTTGGACTGTATAGCCTTGCAGGTATCATTATCAATAACGCTATTGTATTAATTGATCGAATTAAAATTGAAATTACCTCAGGTAAAACAGAATACCAAGCGGTTGTCGATGCTTGTTTAACCAGACTAAGACCGATAGCCATGACCACGATAACAACAGTCATGGGTTTATTACCGTTAATTATTGGTAAAGACCCACTGTTTTACGGTATGGCTAATGTTATTGCCTTTGGTTTAGCGATAGGCACTATTTTAACATTAGCAGTAGTACCTGCGCTTTATTGCGGTTTCTACAAAATATCTGACACTAGCAAGAGCACAGCGTAAGCGGATATGAACCTGGCACCTAGCTAAAGTAAAAAGCCAATACTCTTTTGAGTATTGGCTTTTTACTTTATAAATATTCAGAATTTATACTTTCAAGTTTTAACCTGATATAACTGAATAAGTACTTGTGAACTGTTAAATATGATTCCCGTCAGCTAAGGGATACTCAACGCGTGTAAACTTTGTTAAACTGCGTTTTTTATCACCTGCCTTTCCACTTCACTAAAAAGAAAACTCAATGACTGACTCAAGCTCTGAAACATTCCCTCGCGCTAATTTTCGACGCCGTTTTGGCTCATGGGTATATGACTTGTTAGTCATAATCGCTATATTTATGCTGTCAGGTTATGTCTGTGTCGCACTTTTTGTTGCCTTAGATGCCGCAGACATTATTTCAATTGTTCGCAGTGGTTTTGGCATTGACTGGAATGCGACTCATCCAGCATACAAAGTTGCTTTTAATGCGTGGGGCGTTGCCTGGATATGTGGTTTTTTCATTTATTTTTGGTCTAAAAAAGGTCAAACACTTGGCATGAGAGCTTGGCGGTTACGGGTACAAAACCTTGATGGCTCATTGATGAGTAAAACAACGTCAATAAAACGATTACTAACAACTTTATTAGGGTTAGGCAATATTTTGGTTATTTTTGATCGAAAGAATAAATTGAGTTTACAAGATAGAATGACAAAAACAGAAGTGGTAGTGCTTTCTCTTAAGGCAAGTAGATAACGCCTTTCGCCTTGGTTGAAAATATAGGGTGACGGAAGAACTTTTACCTTTACCCGTCACCAAGTTTGTTCTTTTGCCTTTCTTTATCAGCAAGCTAAGCGGTTTTCTTACCAATAAAATACCAGGCGACGCTGATAAATATCACACTGGGCATCATGGCTCCCATTATCGGAGGCAATTGATAAACCAAGCTCAGTGAGCCTAACACTTCATTACAAATAAAGAATAAGATTCCAGTAAATACCCCCATCATGATTCGTGCGCCCATCGACACCGAACGCAAGGGGCCAAAAATAAACGACAGCGCGACTAAGAGCATTACCGCCACGGTTAACGGTTGCATGATTTTACGCCAAAATGCCAACTGATAACGGCTAGGGTCTTGCTCGTTCGCTTCTAAATAATCTAAGTAGTCCACTAAACCACGTAACGAAAGTGACTCGGGCGTTACCGTTACCACACCGAGTTTTTTAGGCGTTAACGAGGAATTCCATATCTTGGTAGAATACTCTTTTGTTACTATCTGCTCATCAATGAGAAAAAACTCTTTCACATCGGTCAGTGTCCAAGTGTTATCTTGATAGCTAGCGCTGTTAGCGGATAACCAATTATCAATTTTCAGCTGCTCGTTAAAGCCGTAGATCTGAATTTTCTTGAGCTTACCTCTATCAAGTACCTCACCGATATTAACGAAAAAGTCGCCATCTTTAGCCCAGACACCATTTTTCGCTGAGATTAAACTACCCCCTGATATTGCTTGTGCCCGAATTTCTCGCGCTCTTGCTTCACCGCTCGGCGCTAACCATTCACCGATAGCCATACTGACAAAAATGAGTAAAATTGCCGTTTTCATCACCGACTTGATTATGTCTAAGCGAGATAAGCCAGCAGCTTGCATCACCACTAGCTCACTATTGCTCGCTAGCATGCCAATACCAATGAGCCCACCAATAAGTGCCGCCATGGGGAAAAAAACTTCAACATCACGAGGCACCGCATACAAAACATATAATGCCGCATGTGCTAAGTCATAATCACCTCGACCAATAGCGCGCATCTGTTCAACAAACTTGATAATGCCACTGACGCTGACAAAAACAGCTAAGGTAATAAAAGTAGTGGAGGCAATGACGCGGCCAATATAAAAATCAAGAATCCGCATTAATCTTCTCCACCTTGATCAGTATTTTCTACTCGCTTACGTTTTTTCTTAGCAAAATTAGGCAATTTTGCTTTGATGATGCGACCGCTACTGCGCTCTTTCATCAGTAACATGGTACCAATAAAGAGTGCGCTAATATGAATAGGCCATAAGCCAATAATACTTGGAATAGCATTTTTCTCTATGGCTGAACGCATTGACGTTAATAATAATAAATACCCTAAGAACAACATTAATGCCGGCAACATTTTTGCAAACTTACCTTGCCTTGGGTTAACGACACTTAATGGCACAGCAATAAAAATAAGAATGATACATGCCAGCGGGAAAGCAATTCGCCACTGGATATTGGCTCGATAAGCTGACTCTAATTCTGGTGGAATATTGGTATACAGCTCAAATGTTGTTAAAGCACTAAGTTTACGGTGTTGTTGCTCAACTTCTTGATCTTGTATTTCGATATAATATTTATCAAAAGCGACCGATTGAAACTCTCCGGTTTCAATATCGCGGTGATAACGGGTGCCATCACCTAAAACTAATTTTTGAGAGCCTGATTCATCTTCAAAGACCTGACCATTTTTGGCGTACACTAAACTTGAGTTGATGATAGAGTGCGCTTGTTCAGTATCTTTTGGTAATTGCGCCACAAATACTTTACTAAAACTGTTATTTTCTCGGTCTTTATCATGAATAAAGACCACTGCATCTTTATTACCGGTTTTTTGAAAACGTCCCGATACTAATGCGCTTAAGCCAGAGTCAGCCGCAAGCTCTTCTTTAACTTGATATTGGTATTCAGAGGCTAGAGGCGCTAAATAGAGTGTAAATATACCGGTTAAAATAGCGGTGATCACAGCTAAAACTAACGTAACCCGCACAACGTACCACTCACTAACACCACAGGCATGCAGCACTGTCATTTCACTGTCTGCATAAATACGCCCATAGGCGAGCAACACACCAAGAAACAGACTTAAAGGTAAAATAAAACCGGCGAGATCAGGCACTTTTAATAGAATAAATGTCATCACCAGTTGTCCAGGTATACTGCCTTCAGATGCATCACCTAGTACACGAACGAATTTTTGACTGATAAAAATAGTCATCAACACAAAAAACACAGCTAATTGTGTTTTAGCGACTTCTTTTAATAAATAACGAAAAATGATCACAAAAAGATCCCGTAAAAACTTAGTTTTTTTCTGACATTATGGCAAATATTGAGTAAACTTGTCGTTTTCATAAGTAAACTATATAGTCAGTAACTAACGAATATTGATGAGTGCGACTATAATTATAGCCCTTAGCAATATCACTTGAATAGACAAGAGTGCTATTTTTTACTTATTTTAGCAAGTTATGCTCAAACTATACGAACATGAACCTTCGAGTAGCTTGAGTTTATACCAAGATTTCAGTAATTAGCTAAACAAAAACCTTATAAAAATTGTAAAAGGAAAAGTCATGGAGTTCAGTGTAAAAAGCGGTAGCCCAGAAAAGCAACGTAGCGCTTGTATTGTTGTAGGTGTATTCGAACCGCGTCGCCTAAGTGGCACAGCCGAGCAGCTTGATGAAATCAGTGAAGGCTACATTAGCAACCTTTTACGTAAAGGTGATTTAGAAGGTAAATCTGGCCAGATGTTACTATTGCATCATGTGCCGAATATCCTAAGCGAACGTGTTTTACTCGTTGGTTGTGGTAAAGAGCGCGAACTCGATGAGCGTCAATATCGCCAAATTATCACCAAAACAATTAATACCTTAAATGAAACTGGCTCAATGGAAGCCGTATGTTTCTTATCTGAGTTGCATGTAAAAGGTCGTGATATTTATTGGAAAGTCCGTCAAGCCGTTGAAGCCGCACAAGATGGTTTATATAGCTTTGATAGTTTAAAGACGCGTAAAGCTGAGCCTCGTCGCCCACTTCGCAAAATCGTTTTTAATGTGCCAACTCGTCGTGAGTTACCTATTGGTGAACGTGCTGTAAGTCACGCGCTAGCAATTGCTGAAGGGGTAACTACCTGTAAGAATGTTGCCAACATGCCACCAAACATTTGTAACCCTGCCTATTTAGCAGAGCAAGCAAAAATTCTTGAAAGTGATTATGAGAACATCACCACTACTATTGTCGGTGAAAAAGAGATGGAAGAGCTGGGTATGGGTTCATACCTTGCAGTAGGCCGTGGCTCTGTGAATGAATCATTAATGAGCATCATTAAATATGACGGTGCCGGTGATGACTCAAAACCATTAGTACTCGTTGGTAAAGGGTTAACCTTTGACAGTGGTGGTATTTCATTAAAACCAGGCGCTGGCATGGATGAGATGAAGTATGATATGGGTGGTGCAGCAGGTGTTTTAGGTGCTATGCATTCATTAGCTGAACTTAACTTACCTATCAATGTTATTGGTGTTTTAGCTGGGTGTGAAAACATGCCAAGCAGTAATGCCTACCGTCCAGGTGATATCTTAACTACCATGTCTGGTCAAACCGTTGAAGTGCTTAATACTGATGCCGAAGGCCGCTTAGTATTATGTGACGCACTAACCTATGTTGAGCGTTTCGAACCTGATGCAGTAATTGATGTTGCAACCTTAACCGGTGCTTGTGTTGTTGCCCTTGGCGCACATGCAAGTGCATTATTAAGTAGTCATAACCCACTTGCACATGAGTTATTAAATGCTTCAGAGCAAAGTGGTGACAGAGCATGGCGCATGCCGTTATGGGATGATTATCAAGATCAACTTGAAAGCCCATTTGCAGATTTCACCAACCTAGGTGGCAAAGAAGCCGGCACCATTACAGCAGCATGTTTCTTATCTAAGTTCACCAAGAAATATAACTGGGCGCATTTAGATATTGCCGGTACAGCTTGGCGTGGTGGTAAAAATAAAGGCGCTACAGGTCGCCCTGTTAGCATGCTTACACAATTCTTACTTAACCGCTCTGGACAAGAACAAGGCGAATAAACAAGTATTGTCAGCTGAAAACCCTAATAGTATTGCTATTAGGGTTTTGTCGTCATAATAAGGCAATTTTAGGGGATTAAGTCCCCGAGATAAATTTAGGTAAAAATCATGCAAACCCAGGTAATGTTTTATCTCTTACAAGATGATGTTAACGATGAAGCTGAGCAAGATACACGCTCAGCGATTTATCATGCCTGTTTGCAAGCCAGTCACTTTTATCGTCAAAATCAACGTGTTTATATTTATACCCAAGATAAACAACATGCTGAGCAAGTTGATGAAATGTTATGGGCATTTGATAGCGATAGCTTTGTTCCTCACAACTTGGTTGGTGAAGGTCCAAAACAAGGTGCAGTGGTTGAAATAGGTTTTCAGCCTCCGCAAGGTCGCCGACCGGTTTTGATAAACTTAACCACGGCAGTGCCAACGTTTGCCAATCAATATCAATTTGTCGTCGATTTTGTGCCAAGCGATGACACATTGAAACAACAAGCAAGAGAGCGCTTTAAAGGTTACCGACAATGGGGTTTTCAAGTAGGAAACCAAGCGGTAGCCGAGCCAGAAAAAACAGCGACATAGCACTGAACCATATAAAGATTGTAAAATATTTAAAAAATTCGAGACAAGGTGCAGTCAGTTGCACTGTGTCACTACCAAACAACGTACACAATTAAATCTATTAGCGGAAAAAATGATGGAAAAAACCTTTAACCCAACCGACATTGAGCAATCCCTTTATACCAGCTGGGAAGAGCAAGGTTACTTTAGCCCAACAGGCGAAGGTGACAGTTACAGTATTGCTATCCCACCACCGAATGTCACGGGTAGCTTACATATGGGTCATGCTTTTCAGCAAACCATCATGGATACACTAATTCGTTATCAACGTATGCAAGGTAAAAATACCTTATGGCAAACAGGTTGCGACCATGCCGGCATTGCAACGCAAATGGTAGTAGAACGTAAAATCGCGGCGGAAGAAGAAAAAACTCGCCATGATTACGGCCGTGAAGGTTTTATTGATAAAATCTGGGAATGGAAAGAAGAGTCTGGCGGCACTATTGGTAAGCAAATGCGCCGTTTAGGTAACTCTATCGATTGGTCACGTGAGCGCTTTACTATGGATGACGGTATGTCTGAAGCAGTACAAGAAGTGTTTGTTCGCTTGTTTGAAGATGATTTAATTTACCGTGGAAAGCGCTTAGTTAACTGGGATCCAAAATTCCACACTGCGATTTCAGACTTAGAAGTTGAAAATAAAGATAAAAAAGGCCACATGTGGCACCTGCGCTATCCACTAGCCGACGGTGCAACAACTGCTGAAGGAAAAGATTATCTTGTTGTAGCAACCACACGCCCTGAAACCATGTTAGGTGATACTGGTGTTGCTGTTAATCCAGAAGATCCACGCTATAAAGATTTAATTGGCAAACAGGTTTTATTACCGCTAGTTAATCGTTTAATTCCCATTGTTGGTGATGACCATGCTGACATGGAAAAAGGCACTGGTTGTGTAAAAATCACGCCTGCTCATGACTTTAACGATAATGAAGTGGGTAAACGCCACCAGTTACCACAAATTAATATTTTAGATAAAGATGCCGCCATTTTAGCCGCTGCTGAGGTTTATGATACCAAAGGTGAAGCATCAACCGCTTATAGCACTGAACTACCAAGTGAATTTGCTGGCATGGATCGCTTTGTCGCGCGTAAAGCCATTGTCGCAAAGTTTGATGAACTTGGTTTATTAGTTGAAGTTAAAGACCATGACTTAGTTGCCCCTTACGGTGACCGCTCTGGTGTTATTATCGAACCACTTTTAACCGACCAATGGTATGTGCGTGTTGAAAAGTTAGCGGGTCCTGCTGTTGATGCGGTAAAAGACGGTCAAATTGAGTTTGTGCCTAAGCAGTACGAAAACTTATACTTTTCTTGGATGAAAGATGTTCAAGATTGGTGTATTTCACGTCAACTTTGGTGGGGTCACAGAATCCCAGCTTGGTATGATGAAAATGGCAAAGTCTATGTTGGTCGCACAGAAGAAGAAGTACGTGCAAACAATGAACTTTCAGCTGATGTAAAATTAAGCCAAGATGATGATGTACTTGATACTTGGTTCTCATCAGCTTTATGGACATTCTCAACATTGGGTTGGCCTAAAGACACTGACGATTTAAAAACATTCCATCCTACCGATGTATTAGTCACAGGTTTTGATATTATTTTCTTCTGGGTTGCGCGCATGATCATGATGACCATGCACTTTAATAAAGATGAAAATGGTAAAGCGCAAATACCTTTCAAAAAGATTTATATGACTGGTCTTATTCGTGATGAAAATGGCGATAAGATGAGTAAATCAAAAGGTAATGTTGTTGATCCTTTAGATATGATTGATGGTATTTCTTTAGAAGATTTACTCGAAAAACGTACTGGTAATATGATGCAGCCTAAACTTGCCGCTAAAATTACCAAGTTAACGAAAAAAGAATATCCTAACGGTATTGAAGCGCACGGAACTGATGCCTTACGTTTCACTTTAACCTCTGTCGCAACAACAGGTCGTGATATCAGCTGGGACATGAAACGTCTTGAGGGCTACCGTAACTTTACCAATAAACTTTGGAATGCTAGCCGTTACGTTCTAATGAATACTGAAGAGTTTGATTGCGGTGCTGATGGCGGCGCAATGGAACTATCACTAGCAGATCGTTGGATCATTGGTCAGTTTGAACAAACGGTAAAAACCGTGCATGAAAACTTTGAATCATTCCGTTTTGACTTAGCATCACAAGCTTTATATGAATTCACTTGGAATCAATTCTGTGATTGGTACTTAGAACTTACCAAGCCGGTATTGTTTAAAGGTAATGAAGCACAGCAGCGCGCTACTCGTCATACGTTAGTGAATATTTTAGAAAGCTTATTACGTTTGATGCATCCAATAATGCCATTTATTACAGAAACTATTTGGCAGCGTGTGCAACCATTAAGTAACTTTACTAAAGTTGGTGACTCAATCATGACACAGGCATTCCCTGCCTTTGATGAGAGCAAGTGTGATCAACAAGCGATTGATGACTTGGAGTGGGTTAAGCAATTCATTATTGCCATTCGTAATATTCGAGGTGAAATGGATATCTCACCAAGTAAAGAGCTACCCGTTTTACTCAAGAATGTTAGTGAAGAAGATCAACGTCGTTTACACGACAATGAACAATTCTTATTGACTCTAGCGAAGCTCGAAAGTATTCACGTATTAGCTGCTGACGAACAAGGCCCGGCATCCGCATCAGCTGTTATTGGTGACTTAACCGTATTAATTCCAATGGCTGGGTTAATTGATAAAGAAGCTGAGTTAGCGCGTTTAGATAAGGCTATCGAAAAGCTTGAGAAAGAAGCCGGTAAAGTACGCGGTAAACTTGGTAACGAAAACTTCGTTGGTAAAGCTCCTGCGGCTGTTATTGAAAAAGAGCAGGCAAAATTAGCCGAAGCTGAATCTGCTCTTGCAAAAATGCACGAGCAAAAAGCGCAAATCGCTGCACTTTAATCTCCCTGCCTTTTACCCAATAAATTAAGCTGACTGCTCCAACCAGTCAGCTTTTTTATTTCCAAATGGTCAACAAATCCCGCTAACTAGCCCATTTTAACTGACTTTGATATTCATTCTCATTTAAAATGAAGAAATATTGAACTAATGCGTTTTTTTATAAAGCATATTCAAAATAACTGTGCTAGACTGCTTTTGCGTTGAGTTCTTGCGTTGCAGATGAAGGTTTATACTGACTTTTGTTGTAGGTTTTCTATCTAATGCACTTTTAGTGTACTGATATACTTGAATATTCTACACAGGCGGATTTAAACAATGCAAACTGTTGTTTGAAGCAATGATTGTGTCGAATATGGTTTGTTCCTTCCTCTTCCTGTACTTTTTATGGTAGAGGGCATTTACTCGGGTGAAAACGGTTTCTATCCATGTTGGAATAGAGCCACATTATTATTTTATGACTACGGGAAAATGTTAGTATGTCTGATACAGTTACTGGTAAAGTTAAATTTTTCAACGAAACTAAAGGTTTCGGTTTTATTGAGCAAGAAAATGGTCCTGACGTGTTTGTTCACTTCAGCGCAATCTCTGGAGACGGTTTCCGTACTCTAGCTGACGGTCAATCTGTTTCTTTCAGCGTAAAACAAGGCCAAAAAGGTCCTGAAGCTGAGAACGTTACAGCTCTATAAGTTTTAACTTATAAGTAAAAAAGCGAAGAACGAGTTAGGCTCATTCTTCGCTTTTTTGTATCTGAAGCTTTATTTTTCCTGAATAATAACTTTCTATAAATAATACTTTTCGATTAAAGCATTACCTCAGTTTATAACGCCCTTTCAATAACATCTCTATTGTCCAAATAAGCCCTGTTAAACACAATAATAACGTCAGCAATGCAAAGAAAATGATTTGCCCGTTATTAAAGCCACCTGTTCGCTCTTTGGTAAATATTGGGTAATCCATAAAGTGCAGCATAAAGAAGAAATCAACAAAGCGCTTATCATCATTACTATGACCAACTAAATGGCCTGAGCCAGCATCGAGGTAAACACTGGTATTGAGTTGATCTGCAAAATCGATTTTCCATAAAGTATTCTGCTCTTTTAAAAAGTCATCAAAAGGCGGTGATACCTTAGAAATATTGGTAACTTTAGCCTTGCCGCTATAACTTAGCTGCGCTAACGAAGATGCCATCACGCTATCAATCTGTTGAGTTTTACCTGTGTAAGCATTAACTAGACTATATTCGTTGTTAAAGTGCCGATATAAGGCTTTTTCATGGGTTAATAGATAATAGGGTTGTCCAAGTCGTTGCACTAGCGAAAGCTCTTTTACAGCGCGTTCACTTTGCGAGAGCACTTGTTTAGTAGCCATTAAGGCTTGATGGTTAATATCTACTGATTTAACAGCTAGTCGATATTGATTGCCACGTGCTTTATCATGATCCATTACATTGAAAAACAAACCTGTACCTAACCAAATAAGTAGCTGAACAAAAACAACTAACGATAGCCATTTATGTATGGCTTTTATCGTTGAAAGTTTAACAATGCGGTTGGCGTTACTTTTTACCTTGGCCATTACCGCTTTATCCTTTTATTCACTTGTGTTGGAGCTAAGCGGAAATAAGTTAACACCACACCAAAAACGCTACCAAAGAGCGCTAAAACAGTCACAAGTAAAAGTAGTTTATTTTCTGCTGAGCCATCGACATAATCCATCACGTGAAAAACAAACATCCAATCAAAAATACGCCAAAAATTATGACGCTTTGTCACTAACTCTCCGTTTGTCGCACTGATATAAAAGCTTGAACTAGCAAAATCATCAAAATCAATTCGCCAAACTGGTAAGTGTCTTGCGCTTAGCTCACCTGGTGGTTGCTTTGTGATGAGTGTAGTCGCCAATACCTCGGCATTTTCATCAGCAGCGTGTTGCTTAGCAATTTTAATTGCCGCTGCCACGTTAATGTCAGCGAGTCTTTGGCCATCTTGTGCAGAAATCATCATTTTTTGCTTAGTAATAGAAAAGCGATATACCGCTTGCTCTAGCAATAACCCGAGTTTAATGTGCTTCGCTTCTGGGTATTCAGACAGTAATTCATTAATAGAGTAATTCACTTGCTCTGTGTTAATACTCGGGATGTCTTTAGTGACTAACGAATCGCCATGGATGTAATGAATATCCATCACCACCATGTAAGCGCCGCTAATTGACCAAACAACAAATTGTAAGCCAACGAATAGCATCAACCACTTATGGTACTTTCTACTTGTTCTATGTAATGACACCTAAAATTAACCTCTAAATCTCTGTCAACGAGAGAACTAACATTGCTTTAATTTGCTCAACAATTGCTTGGTTAGTTTTTGCATTAAAGTCACTAATGCGTGGCGTGTGAATATGTCCAGTAGGAATTGTTGAGCCGAGTTTATTACGCAACACGATACTACGGTATGAAATTTCATTAGAAAGATAACCACCACCGCCGCCTTGAACCGCGACTTTATCTGATAATTCACTCATGCTATTGGCAATAATATCTTTTGGCTCGTTGTTAATTAAAACAGTGACGCCACGGTTATCATTGATTTTATAGGGACCTTTAGCTTTCATCATTGCTTGATATGGCAAGCTAAATAAAACGAACTCATCACCTTTTAAAGGCGCAGCTAATAAACGTGGAATAAGTGGCTTGTTATGGTTTGCTCCGGTGTAAATATTTAGATTATCAGGAGCTTTTGAGCTTCTTCTTAGACCAGGGAAATGTTCTAGATCAAAATCACTACGCCCCATCGATACTGTGGTTATCATATCAACACTATTTAACGCATAAAAAGGTGCCAAAAGCGCTTCAATTTCACCTTGGTCAAAATCTTCAAAACGAACCGGCACCATAGCGGTATTTATTTCAGCAGTGATTGTTTTACCATCTTGTTGATATTCAATTACCATTCCATCAAGTAACAAGGCAGTAAGCCCTGATGGATTAGATTGCTTTATATTTCTATCCAGAAGAAAAGGATCAAAACCTGTTAATAAAATACGTTTATCTGTTTGTTTTTGATATGACAAATCATGATAACCGCGAGAATAAGTTTCAAACACTTCAAGTAGTGCTGCTAGTTCACTCTGGCTAAAGTCTTTTGACGCGTTTTTAATAAAGCCCTTTAATGCTAAGCGAGTCCAGTATAACGGCCTGTCATCAACTAACTTACTCTGTTGAGTTTGAAGCTTGCTGTGCTGCCAAAGCTCATCACCTAATTGTGTTAATCGTTGCTTAGCTTTGGTAAATTTTTTAATGTTAGGCCAAGAGCTTTGAAAAGCCGCACTATCGAAATAATCACTTATAACAGGCATGGCTTGCTGCGCTTTATCAACACGCAGTTCTTCTGCGGTTAATTTTACTGCTGCGTTAACAGTAAAACTAGCTAAAAAAATGAGGTAACACAAAGAGTACAATGAAATTCGCAATATCATGATAAGCCTTAATAAAATATGTTCGAACCATAATGACACGAACAATAGTGAAGTAAAATTTTTTGTGTTTATTGGTTCGATAATAAAAACAAAAATGGCGCTATATGTTTACAACATATAGCGCCATTTCATTATCATTTAATAGCTTGGGTTAGTCAGCAATATACTCGACCACTTCCAGGCCAAAACCAGATAGTGAGTGATATTTAGTTTGTGAGCTTAATAAACGCATTTTGCTAACGCCTAAGTTAGCGAGGATTTGCGAGCCAACACCAACATTGCGTGAGCCTACATGACGGTTAATTTCTTTAACCGTTTCACCGGCATCAATTTTGGCGTATTTCTCAACTAAGTTAATTAACTCTGCTGGTGATTCATGCTTACCAAGTAACACTAAAACACCGCCTTCTTGAGCAATTTTCTCTAGTGCACTTGCCATAGGCCAAGTCGCAACACTTTCACGTTGACTAAATAACAAGTCACGGAAGGTATTTTCTAAGTGGACGCGAACTAATGTTGGTTCATCGGCTTTGATTTCACCTTTGGTTAAAGCAAAGTGCGCTTGACCATCAATAGTGTCTTTAAATACGGTTAAATCAAACTCACCAAAAGCCGTTGGTAATTTACACTGAGATACACGTTCTATAGTGGTTTCAGTAGCATTTCTAAACTCAATTAAGTCAGCAATAGTGCCCATCTTAATTCCGTGCTTTTCGGCAATAACTTCTAAATCTGGGCGACGCGCCATCGTGCCGTCTTCATTTAAAATTTCAACAATTACCGCAGCTGACTCAAAGCCTGCCATGCGAGCTAAATCAACGCCTGCTTCGGTATGACCTGCGCGGTTTAATACGCCACCATCTTTTGCAATCAATGGGAAGATATGACCTGGTTGAACAATGTCTAAATGCGTTGCGGTTTTGTTTGCAGCTGCCAGCACTGTTGTTGCACGATCTGCTGCTGAAATACCAGTAGTTACACCCGTCGCCGCTTCAATAGACACGGTGAAGTTAGTGCTAAACTGGGCATCATTTTTATCAACCATCAGTGGCAGCTTTAACGTTTCACATTTTTCACGGCTCATTGGCATACAAATTAAGCCACGGCCATGGGTTGCCATAAAGTTAATCGCCTCTGGCGTCACTTTCTCAGCGGCCATGATGAAGTCACCTTCATTTTCCCTGTCTTCATCATCCATTAAAATAACCATCTTACCTAAAGCGATATCTGCGATGATTTCTTGTGGGGTATTTAAGTTCATTTCTGCCTCTATTACGGGAGTGCTTTCATTTATGCCAATATGGCTTGTACAATTCTTTTTAGCTTAACTTAGCCGTTTAGCTTACTTATTTAAGAAAACCTGCTTTAGCAAGCATACTTTCAGTGACATTTGATTTTGGTTCATCATATTCTGTAGGAGACTTGGTTAGCAGGCGCTCAAGGTAGCGAGCGATTAAATCTACTTCAATATTGACCTGTGTACCCACTTGATAGTCAGCAAATATGGTTTCTTGTACCGTGTGTGGCACAATCGTTAACCTAAATTTGGCTGGTGAAGCGCCATCTTCAATGGCGTTAACCGTTAAGCTAGTGCCATCAATAGTAACAGAGCCTTTTTCAGCAACATAATGTGAAAGCTCGCTTGGTACACTTAACCAGTATTCAATGCTATTACCGTTATTATTAATCGCTAACACTTCACTTACGCCATCAACATGACCAGAAACCATGTGCCCACCAAAGCGTGTGCTCGCTAGCATAGCTTTCTCTAGGTTAACTCGGCTACCCACTTGATAGTTGGCAAAACCAGTTCGCTGCAAGGTCTCATTTGATACATCAGCACTGTAACTACCTGCACCTTTAGTGCTATCAAAATCTACCACCGTTAAACAAATACCGTTGGTGGCAATTGAGTCACCTAACTTTACATCACTCATATCTAAACCATTGGTTGAGATAACTAAGCGAGCGCCTTGGGCGTTAACATTAATAGCTTTTATTGAACCAACTGCTTCGATAATTCCTGTAAACATAATATTCTCTAGTGTGTTTTATCTTGGTGTAAACGTTGCTTTATTGTAGCTGACTAGTGATTCTAATATCACAGCCAACCATACGAATATCACTAATTGTTAATAACTTCGCTTGCGCTAATTGTGTCACTGAGGGCATCGCCACTAAACTCTTACCTTCGGCTCCCATTAACTTAGGAGCCTGGTATAAAATGAGTTCATTAACTAAGTCTTGCTCTAAAAATGCGCCACTTAATTGATTGCCAGACTCTATCAACACATCGTTATAGCCTCGCTCAGATAACAGTGTCAGCAAGGCTTTTAAATCTACTTTATGCTGCCCTTGGCTATTGATAACTAAAGGTAGCTGTTCTTGCTCTACAAAATGAGGCCATTTAGGTAAGTTTTCAAGCTTGCACTCACTATTTTCTTTATCACCTCTGATCAATAACACCGGAGACTCGTATGAGAACAAGGCTAAATCGGGTGTTAAACGATTTTGACTATCAATAATAACGCGAACAGGTTGTCGTAATTCTTCTTCAGGGTATGTTGTTTTTAAATCCCCCAATTCAGACCAACGTACTGTCATTTTGGCATTATCAAAAAGCACTGAATCTGCGCCACTGATAATAGCACAGCTTTGCGCTCTTAAGAGTTGCACATCTTGACGAGCTTCACTTCCTGTAATCCATTTACTTTCACCGCTGGCCATCGCCGTTTTACCGTCAAAACTTGCCGCCAGCTTACATCGTACAAAAGGTAAATTAGTTATACGCTGATGGATAAAGCCAACATTTAGCGCTCGGGCATCCTGCTCTAATAAACCTGACTGCACGCTAATGCCTGCATTTTTTAGCATAGCCAAGCCGTTACCCGAAACTCGCTCGTCGGGATCAACCATAGCAGCAATAACATGACCGACACCTGAATCAATAAGCGCTTGCGCACAAGGTGGTGTTCTTCCAAAATGACTACAAGGCTCGAGAGTAACATAGGCCGTTGCGTCTTTGATAAGCTTTGGGTAATCACGCTTAGCTGCCGCTAAGGCATGAACTTCTGCATGACCCTGCCCTGCTTTTTGATGGAAACCTTCTCCGATAATTTGAGCAATTCCAGCGTGATTACTCACCAACACACAGCCAACTCTCGGATTAGGCGAAGTGGTAAAATGGCCTTTTTTGGCAAGCTCTATAGCTCGTGCCATATAAAGGTGATCTTGTTTGGTAAATGTTTTAATGCTATCAGTCACGTGAATTCGCTATTATCTTTAATAAATTACTTGGCTACTTTAGTGTGTTTGTTTTTACTTGCTTTACCATTTTTTTCTTTACCTAAGCGCGTAATTTCATCAGCAAATTCGCTGATATCTTCAAAGGATAAGTACACAGAAGCAAAACGTAAATAAGCAACTTTATCGAGTGATTTTAATTGCTCCATAATCAAATCACCTAACATTCCACTGCTGATTTCACGTTCACCCGTAGCACGCATTTGAGATTTTAATTTATTAACCGCCAACTCAATTTGTTCCATGCTAACAGGTCGTTTCTCAAGTGCTCGCGTTAAACCGCTAAGCATCTTATCTTCATTAAACGGCTCTCTGCTACCATCTCGTTTAATTATACGTGGCATCACTAACTCAGCACTTTCAAAGGTAGTGTAACGTTCGTGACATGCTAAACATTCACGACGACGTCGCACTTGATGACCATCAGATACTAAACGTGAATCGATGACTTTAGTGTCTAAGGCTGAACAAAATGGGCAATACATCTTCTACCTCTAAAAATTATTATATGGTTAGCGACTTTGAGCAGCTAAGGGAAACCAGCACTGTAAAGCTGAATGACGCTAAGGCTAAATATTTTACAAAAAAAATGGCCGCTCAAGGCGACCATTTTAATATAAATTAACTAACAATTGTTAATATTCACAAAATTAGTTATTTACTTAGTATTACTACTTACTTGTATACAGGGAAGCGTGCACACAGTTCTTTAACTTGATCTTGTACACGAGCAATAACGTCTTCATTGTTGATATCATCTAAGATGTCACAAATCCAAGCTGTTAATGCTTTAGTTTCTGTCGTACCGAAACCACGACGTGTGATTGCTGGTGTACCTAAACGTAGGCCTGACGTTACAAACGGAGAACGCGGATCGTTTGGTACTGAGTTTTTGTTTACTGTGATGTGTGCTTTACCTAAAGCGGCATCAGCATCTTTACCCGTGATATCTTTATCAATTAGGTCAAGAAGTAAAAGGTGGTTTTCAGTACCGTTAGATACTACCTTGTAGCCACGCTCCTGTAATACTTCAACCATAGCTTTAGCGTTATCTAAAACTTTTTGTTGGTATTCTTTAAACTCAGGCGCTAATGCTTCTTTAAATGCTACTGCTTTAGCCGCAATAATGTGCATTAATGGGCCACCTTGACCACCAGGGAAAACAGCAGAGTTTAATTTTTTATAAACATCTTCGTCATTACAACCAGAAACGATTAAACCGCCACGAGGGCCAGCTAATGTTTTATGCGTTGTTGTAGTCACAACGTGCGCGTGTGGTACTGGGTTAGGGTAAAGACCCGCAGCGATAAGACCTGCAACGTGAGCCATATCTACGAAGAAGTATGCACCAACTTTATCAGCGATTTTACGCATACGTGCCCAATCTACGATACCAGAGAACGCAGAGAAGCCACCGATGATCATTTCTGGCTTATGTTCTTCAGCTAAACGCTCAAGCTCTTCATAATCAATGTCACCAGTTTCAGGGTGTAAACCGTATTGGAAAGCTTCATAAGATTTACCAGAGAAGTTTACGTGTGAACCGTGTGTTAAGTGACCACCGTGAGCTAAGCTCATGCCTAGTACTTTACCGCCTGGCTTAACTAATGCTTGAAAAACAGCTGCATTTGCTTGAGAACCAGCATGTGGTTGAACGTTAGCGTAAGTTGCGCCAAATAATTCTTTTGCACGGTCAATAGCTAGTTGCTCAGCAACATCAACATATTCACAACCACCGTAGTAACGCTTACCAGGGTAACCTTCTGCATATTTGTTGGTTAACTGAGAACCCTGTGCTTCAAGCACGCGTGGGCTACAGTAGTTTTCAGAAGCGATTAATTCGATGTGCTCTTCTTGACGAGTAACTTCGTTAGTCATAGCTTGGTAAAGCTCTGCATCAAAATCAGCAATATTCATATCACGAGTAAACATGTTTTATTCCTTAAGTATTTCAGCCCAAGGCTGTAACGTATACTCAAAGTGCAGCATTATGCTGACATCATTCAAGTACACACAAAAATAATGCGCGTATTCTGCCTTAAAATAGCGAGAAAGTACACGGTCAAACAGGTTAGTTTTAGTGCATTTTGCACTGCGTTATAGCGTAAACTATTAACTGCTCGCCTATAAAAGTTCAGTAAAAGTTTTCATCAAAATAGGCAAACAGACTATAACCAATAAAAAACCAAGATTCAACGAATAAAATACAACAAATAAAACCAAGTACCGAACATTAGTCGGAAACGTTGAGTAAAGTACAATTTATTCATAACTTGTAATAAAAAATTGTACTGAATGGAAATTTCATCACAAGAAAAAAGCGGTGAGTATTTATCATACTCACCGCTTATTAAAAGACTCCAAGGATCTGGTTTAATTAGGGACTATTTATTATCCATAGCTGAGCTTATTCAGTATCTTTTAATGTGATAAGTTGCTGATATTCTTTTTTGCGCTTTCGGTGAAAATACTCTGCAACAAGGTAAACCCCAACGATAAAAATATTACCAAACAACACAGCAGGTATTATTGGTTTCTCTGAGGTTTGGCCAACGGTGTAGATAAACCAGTTCATTAAGAAGAAGAAAGGTATAGTCGACACTTTAGTGAGCACCATATATTGCATTGATGATTCACAGGATGTTATCGCATGGTCAATTGCTTTACTTGGGCTATCACACAAAGATTTCCAAGCGGTCAAACGAATTTTCAATTCATAATAAACCAAGACAATAGATAGCAAACCGCCAATGCCAATGTAGGTATTAAAAGGTTTGCCAAACTTGCCATCAAGCACACCATAGACAAAAGCAATTAACAAACCTAACGTTGCTAGCACATTGAGGCTAAGACAAATTTTGGCACCGCGGGTTCTTCGCCTAGTTCTTTTTAATAATTGTTCAACATCAGTTTTAGGAACAGATTGCGCTTGCCAGTCTTGGCTAAGGGCTAGCCATTCATCATCAAGCGGTTTGTCATTGGATAACGGCTGTTCATTTGATAACGGCTGTTCAGACGCTTTTTTAGGTAATGAAAGTACATCAATTTCTTTGTTTTCTACTACGATACTGTTTTCAGCTTCTTGCTTGCTTGGTTGTTTCGACGAAGCATCTTCATTATCCAATATTGATTTATCCACGATCTGAGCCCTCCAACAATTGAGCTAAAGAGCTTTTAGCACGCTGTAACCTTACACCAACTAAATTGGTTGTTATGCCTAAAACCTCAGACATTTCTTGATAACTCATACCTTCTAATGCCAAGGTGATTACTTGCTGCTGTTCAAGTTTCAACTGCCGAATAGCTGCAGCTAACCTTTGTTGACGCTGCCTTTGATTCAATGATTGAAAAGGCGTCGGTTGATTATGATCCTTTTCAGCTTCACCGGTAACAGCCGTTAGATCTTGATCCGCCTTAACCGTTTTTACCGCTTTAGCAACATGTGTAGCCAGTACGTTGTGAGCGATACGTGCCACAAAAGTTTTCACTGCTGAATCTTGACGAAATTTAGGTAGTGCACGCCAAACATTCAACGCGATATCTTGAAACAGCTCATCTTGAATCGCTGTCTTAGCTTCAAAACCGGTAATAATATGGCGCAGTAATTTTTCATGCTCTGCCATCCATTGAGTAAACAAAGCTTGGTTATCTGTACTATGACGATCCAAACGAATATCCTTGCAATCAACCTCTCCTGCTACAGCATAAGAAAATTGAGCCTTGGGGTATGAAAATTTACTAGAATTTAACATATTATTCGCTTTTGGATCATCATTTAATCTGCAATCTCTTAACTAAAGCTTTACTAAATCTTAGCTAAGCCTTAACTAAGCGCCATCACAACTTTTTCAGACTTAAGCTTTTGAGCTAAAGCTAATACAAGTGCAACAGTGATCGCAATAGTAACACCACTAGTAGCACCAACCGCTAACCAGTTAACCTCAACCCCTTTAAAAACACTTTCAATGATCATTGATTGTCCTGAAATGGGTAACCAATCTAACCACTGTGGCCTGTCGTCCATCATGGAAACAACAAAAGGAATAAAAGCTGGAATACCAATTAACATACCCACAGTAGATTGCGCCTCTTTAAAACTCTTGGTTTGAAAAGCAACAAAAAGCTGAAGTGCTGAGGCTAAAAAACAGATAGGTAATAGTAAAAGCATTAAGAACAAGGCTGTGGACATATCTAGGCTAAAAGTCGCGCCAATTTTGGTTAAGTCAACAAAGCCTACTGACAAAGAAGTAAGTACTAACACTAATACCACACCAATAAAGGCAATAGTTGAGGCTCCCACCAGTTTTGCTAATACTATTTTCAGCGTGCTCACCGGCTGACAAAGTAACATTTCTAGCACATTGCGTTCACGCTCACCGGCACTTGAGTCAATAGCTACCGATAATCCTGACATAAAGGCCGCTAGCATTAAGTAAACACCCAACATCATGGCGATAAAAATAAACGTTGCATTAGGCTCAGCAGTATCTTGTTCAACCAATTTAACCGGATTTAATAAGCGAATATCTACACCACGCAGTAATAAGCGTTTATAGCCAATAGATAAAGAAAACTCACGTACCGCACTGTTGATACGTCTCACCGGTGGTTTGACCGCCTTATCAGTAAAGTCAGCTTGTAAATGTAACTTAATAGGCTTTCCTTCAGACATGTACTCAACATAATCTTCAGGTATTTCAATGGTTAAGTTTCTTTCATCCCAAATAGCTTTATCATCATTCGGTACATCAGCAAAACTTAACAAGTTTGCTTTAGCTAAATGATCAATTAACTTTGGCGCATGCTCTGCCCCGGTAAATTTAATATAAACAGGTGGCTCGTCAATGGCTTTCTCGATGATGATTTTAGACATAACCATGATCATTACTGGTGCCATAAAAGCCATCATCAAGGCAACCATCAAGGCACGTTTATCACGGAAAGCTTCTTTGTATTCTTTAAGCACCAAGGCTTTTAATTGATAAAAATCGGCATTCATTATGCTGCTACTCCTTCATCTGAGCCTATCAACTTAACAAAGGCTTCTTCTAAGTGTTCTTCACCGGCTAATTCACAAAGTTCTTGTGGAGTTCCTTGCGCGGCTAACTTGCCATTGGCAACAATGATTACTCGATCACACAATGCGGCAACTTCTTGCATTACGTGAGAAGAGAATAAAATACAGTGACCTTTGGCTTTAAATTTTGCTAAATGGTTACGCAAAATACGAGTACTCATGACATCTAAACCACGGGTTGGCTCATCAAGCACAAAGTTTTGTGGTTGATGGACAAGTGATTGCGCCAAGGTTACCTTCATTCGCTGACCTTGAGAAAAACCAACCGTTTTACGGTGTGCTAGATCTCCTAAGTCTAAATCTTCAATTACCTGCTCTATCGCCTGCTTTTTTGCTTTCCCTGTCATGCCATGAATACTGGCAAAATAATCAATTTGTTCATACGCCGTTAGTCGCTCATACAAGCCAAACTTATCAGGAAAAATTCCTAGTTTTGCTCTCGCAGCTAACGGGTTCTCGGTAACACTAATGCCATCAATAGTGGCAAAGCCTTCATCAGCCGACAGCAAACCATAAAGGGTACGTAAACAGGTGGTTTTACCCGCGCCATTAGGGCCTAAAATCCCGGTAATTTCACCATCTTTAGCGGTGAAAGAAAGTCCGTCTAAGGCTTTCACTGTGTTCTTTTTATCTTTTTTATCAATAAAGCTTTTATGTAAATTGTTAACTTCAATCATTGCTTTTTCCTAAAAATTGTTAATTCCATATGCGTGTAACTCATTAAAATTACAGCGACTTTATTGGATACCATTAACACTGGTCATAAAGGTTTCTTGCGGAACATCTGCTAAACAAGACTCATCAAGTGTTTTTGGACTCTTAGTGGTTAAAAATTCATTAATGATGTCGCTAGCACAAGTGCTCATGGCAACCGTATGTGAAGCATTTTCAACAACAATATGGTGGCTATTTGGTAAGGTTTTCGCAGAATAATCACCATTACTTGGCGGTGTCACTGGATCTAAGTTACCCGATAGGATTAATGTAGGAATATCAGCGGTTACGCTCTGATAAAAATCTTCACTTGGGCGGTATTTCGGGAAAAATGGACAAACCATATCCCACGCTAAATGACTGCCACCACCGTCAAAATTATTGTCGGCATCAGCAAGGCGAGCCTGCTCAGACACTCTCGGTAAATCTTCATTACAAACAATGTTAAACAGCAAACCGGTATAAACTAATTGGTCACCTTCATTACGTGCAATAAGCCCTTGTAACGGTTGATAATTACCTAAGTAGGCTTGATGAATAACCAATGGCACCATTGAACGACCTTCCATGCCATACAGTTGAAAGCGTAAGTTGCCGGTAAATTTTGCTACATCAATAAGAAACTTGGTAGGAGTGCCTAAACGGGGATGTTGAATTTCAACAGTCACTGGCTCCTTTGCTAAGCGTTGTTTTACCGCTTGAAACTCTTGCGCTAAATTAGGGAAAGCTTTATTACACGATTCACTTTTCTTACAGTTATCAACCAGTAAGTTAAAAGAGCGAGCACCACTTTGACCAAACATACCAATAGGCACTTCAATCGGGCCGACACTATCAAGTACAACACTATCTAGTGACTCTGGGAACATACGCATGAAGACTAAACCTGCTCGAGTCCCGTATGAACCACCGTAAATATTTATCTTTTCATGGTCCAATGCGGTGCGAACGGCATCGAAATCTCGAATAGCATTCTCAGAGTTATATTGACTAACATCACCTTTAAACTGCGCAACACAATCTTTAACCTCTTGTGGATCTAAAGCATCAGCTCTTAAGCTATATACACTATCTACTGCTTCAAAATCACATTTTAAAGCACTACTTTCACCAGTACCACGTTGGTCAACGAGGATAATATCTCGAGTTTTACGTACTTCTTTAAATACACGGTTTAAACCTGTAGCTAACTCAACCGCTGCTTGACCAGGTCCTCCTGCTAAAAACATCAAAGGCGTTTTATACTCGCTGTCGTCAATTGCTGGCAATACCGCAAAATTAACGGTGATGGTATCGCCTTCAGGTTTTGCGTAATTTTCAGGGACGATTAATTTTCCGCATTGTACTTTTGAGCGAATTTCACCTAGATGGCAATTTTCCAGCGTTAAGTTGCTATCACTGGCCCAACTGTTGGCTGACAAAGACACCAGCACTGTGGTTATTATTTTTTTCCACGATCTTTTCCAAATTATTTTCATTATTTCTTTCCTTAATAAAGCGTCCAACAATTAGTCTCAGTACTTGCAGATTTATTACAAAAGAAATTACAAAAAGTTAACATTTTCTCTGATAAAAACATAAGCCACTGATATTAAATAAAAAACAAACTTATAAATCTGTCTCTTATACACATCTCCG
>CAJXPG010000012.1 GCA_913057925.1 uncultured Colwellia sp.
GAGATCTAGTACGGTCTCGTGGGCTCGGAGATGTGTATAAGAGACAGTCTTTAATGCCTTGCATATTTATCTCAGCTGTTAATTTGTTTGGTGTGAGTATTGAAACCTAAAGATAGCTCTGGTTAAATACAAAACATTCAACCTTTAGTTTTAAGCAGACCAAACTTTGATTAACACATCAGCTCACGGATTAACTCAGTCATTAAGTAAAACATCAATCATTCCAAAACCCATTACTGATTATGATTTACGCTTATTAAAAATTTTTGTTTCCGTGGTTGAATACGGTGGCTTTGCTGCCGCTGAAAAAGGTTTAGGTATAACTCGCTCAACCATTAGTGTGCATATGTCTAATTTAGAAACCAGAATGCAGCTAAAGCTTTGTTTACGCGGTCGAGGCGGATTTTCTCTTACTGAAGATGGACAATCGGTTTACCGAGCAGTTATCAACTTATTTGATTCACTTAATGATTTTTCTTTACTTGTAGGTACGTTAGGAAAAGAGCTCAGTGGCGAGCTAGTGATATTGTGTGCCGATCAATTAGACAGTAAAAAGCAACAAAAACTTGCCGATGTTATTGAGGCGGTACATGAGAGTGCTCCAAATTTACATATTGTTTTAGATGGTGATTCCATTTCAAATATTGAAAAATTATTGCTTAAAGACAAAGCCCATATGGGGCTATTTCCGGGCTATCAACAAGTAGAGGGTTTACATTACCAACCATTATCAAGTGAGCCCATCTTTTTGTGTTGTAGTAAAAAACACCCGTTTTTCAACATAGTGGACGCAAAAATCAGCAGTGACGATTTTGCTGCTGTCGCTGCAATTCACCCAGGTATCGACATTGACTTTTCCGGACGTGAGCAGCTAAAAAAGCTTAACTTAACAGCAAAAGCCTATCAATTTGATACCCGTAAGGCGATGATTATGTCGGGGAAATATATTGGTTATATGCCGCAAAGCTATATTCAACAAGAATTAAATACCGGTGAAATCCGTATTATCCAACCCAGCGTGCTCACCTATCAATTTAACTTATCACTGGTAAATAAAAAATCCCCCCGCGAGGCAAGTAAAGTTAAATTACTCAACAGCGCCTTTAGTAACGCTTTTAATTTGGTAAAAAGCTAAGCATCAAGCAACTAAAGCATTACCTCAAAAGCACCTAACAAACTCACTCCTGTAACTAGATGATTTTATGCACTTAACCAGTTATCACTTCATACCATAGGGTTAATGTACTTCTGGCACCATAGGTATTTAACAACTGGCGCTATGGTTAAAATTAAAACAGCTTACTATCAATTAAGCCTTATTTTTATAGTCCCGATAAGGAAAAAGTGGGCGTGCCTATTATCGGCACATCGTGGGAAGAGCTTTAATCATATTGGCCTGTATAACTATTTTTCAATCTGATAATAGTTATTGATTTAATAATAAAAATACTTAAAAAGGATCATATATGATTGATGTAAAAGTTAATTCATTACCATTGGTACTCTCAATGTCATTATTCGTGATATCTGACAGTGCTATGGCTGATATCACCGAAGATTTTGAAGATGGTAATATTGCCGGCTGGACAACCTCTGGCACTGTGGCGATTAATACGAGTAAGGCTATTGGTAATTATTCCATGCGCCTTAAAGGCGGCGCATCAGCTGAGCGCAGCTTTGCCGCTGACGGCACTGTCACTGTCGCCTTAGCAGCAACTAGCCTAGAAAATGGTAATTTCTGTGATGTCTATGTATCTGAAGATGGTGTTGATTGGGGCACCTCGTTAATCAATTTAAATAAAAACCAGGATGATGGCTCGTTTACCACCGCGTCGACCACAACAAATGGTGGCGCGACTTATATCCGCTACCAGCAAACTGGCTCAGCCGCAGATTACTGTTACGCCGATGGTATTAGTATAGTTGGTGCTGGGGTGCCCGCGCCAAATGTCAGTATTTCTGGCAGCGGTATTTTTGGAAATGTCTTAGTGGGTGAAAGCGCCAGCAAAACAATTACTATTGCAAATAGTGGCAATGCCAATTTAGACGTGACCACAATAAGCGGTGCCAGTGCTCCCTTCGCCCTTGCTAATGATAACTGCAGTAATACAGCAATTTCTGCTAACAATGACTGTTCATTTGAGGTGATATTTACCCCCAGCGCAGAGCAAAACTCTACAGCGACCTTAACGATTGCAAACAACGATAGTGAACAATCAATTGAGTTAAGTGGCAAGGGCACAAGCACGCCTACTGAGCCACCTGCGCCAAGTGGTGATCTTCATGCTTTTACTGGCGATGGTAATGTTGCACGAAGCGCATTAACCTTGAGTGAATTAAACGCCACAAGCTTAGGTGTGATGGACTTTTCACATTATAGTCATGGTGTTGCTGAAATTGATGCCGATAATTCAAAAGCGGCAGAGCCGACAAATACCTTTGAAGGACGCCTAATTCTTAATAGCGGTAATGCTACTGCACTGAACTTTAATGAAGTGACCTCAGGCAGAGGACAAGCAGGTAATTATAATAACCCTGGTACTTTACCCGCCTTTGATTTTGAGTTTGTCCAAGTGGGATCACATATTATTCCTAAAGTTCGTGGTTTGATTGTCAGTGGTAACATTGGCGCTCCAGACTATCAAGATTGGAACTATATTATAGAGCCAGGGCGTGTATGGAATGAAAATAATGATAATGGTTATAGCCGCGCAGCCATTCCTTTTTCTTTACAAGAAAATCAAGCTAACTGTACTCATAATGGTGTATTAACCTTTGCCTTTAAAGACGACGGCTCAATTACTAATGCAGCGGTGCAAGTTGGTGGAGAAACCTGTTTATATTTCCAATATGATTTAACCGGCTTAGTACCAGCACAATATGCGGCAGGCAACGTATCGGGAGCAGCAACACTGATTGCAGACTATGAAGCAGAAGTGCTAAGCCGTTTACCGGTTAAAGCGATCACAGAATTAGCGACTGACTACCCAGCAAGTGGTATTAATGTTGCTAATATTGCCGCAGAGCAATCTTCAGCACCAACAACCCATGGTGTGTTGTACAAAGGTGTTCATTATGCCGCCCCGTGTAGTACTCGTCACGGCGATTACCCCTTCTGTGAAGTAATGAGTTTACCTTCTTATTCAACCGCTAAAACCGCGGTGGCAAATATGGCCTTTGCTTTACTCATTGAGCAAAATAGTCTTAATCGTAATGCTATGGTCGCGCCCAGTGTTGGTGAGTGTCAAGATGGTATCAATGGTACTTCATCTATTTGGAGTGATGTATCAATAGAAAATGCGTTAGATATGGCAACGGGTAATTACCGTTTAGCTTCTTATGAAGGTGATGAAGGCAGTACTGCTGTTGTTAACGAATTTTTCTTAACCTTTACCCATGATGAAAAAATTGCCCATTCATGTGAGCGCTATATCCGTAAAGCTGCCCCCAATACACATTTCTCTTACCACTCTTCGGATACTTACATTGCAGGTGTGGCAATGGATAACTACACCAGTGGTGATTTATTCGATAAGTTAGTTAATGAAGTATATAAACCACTGACCCTTAGCCCGGTAACCTATACCACGGTTCGCACAGAAGACAGCCTTGCTGATCCCTATTGGAGCCATGGTATGACTTGGCATGCCGATGATATGATCAAGTTAGGTCAGTTAATTAATGACCGTGGCGTTATTAATCAGCAACAAGTACTTAACGGCGACATAATGGACGACATGTTGGTTAAAGGTGGCGAGCTTGGTTTAGAAACTTATGGTAGTGAGTCGCGTTATTTAAACGGGGTTTGGACTTATGATATGGGTCAGCGTGCTAGCCCACTATGTCCTACAGGTTCATGGGTAAGTTACATGTCGGGTTACGGTGGCATTGGCGTAGTAATGTTCCCCAATGATGCGGTGTACTACTTCGTTAGTGACAGTGCTAACTACGCCTTCGGTGGTGCAGAAGCTGAATTAAATAAAGTGAGCAATATTTGTGGTAATTAATACCAAAGCATAATTATTCAAGCCTCGTTGATTTATACTCCTCGAGGCTTGAATAAATCAACAATCAAGCACTCAAAATTATTTATAGCAAAACAAAGCACTTGAAAAGTAAGCTAAAACCCTATCTTGCAATGTACCCCAAAGCAAGGTGGAACAAGGTTCAAATTCAACGACTGCTATAGCAATGATTATCAAGGTAACTTGTTACCAGCTTAAGTCAACTAACGGGTTTACAGTCGACTTCTATCTATACAAAAAATTTCAAACTTTTCTATATTGCACCAAGAAGTCAGATTCCAAATTTTTTTTATCTTTATTGACAAAAGCCCTTATCCGATTTCACTTAGGTTAATCACTTCCGCCTCTTTTGTAACCTACGTTACACTAACCTTTGATAACGCTGACCTTGTAGGGGTTCATATGTGGAAAGACTTCTGCAACTTCTTTGTCGGTAAATTGCCAATGTTGAGATAACACACTGCCAATCCAAGCAAAACTATTAGAGGTTGGCATCAGATCTCGTTGTCTAAAGAGCTCTTGCTCTTTTAAGCCCGGCCACTGCCCTGCTACTTTGCCACCATTGACCGCACCACCCGCTAAAAACAGCGCACTTGCAGTGCCATGATCGGTTCCACCTGTGCCATTTTCTTTCACTGTTCGACCAAATTCAGTGCCAATAATAACCACTGTATCTTGCCACGCCTCACCTAACCCTGCTTTTAGCTCAGCTAAACCAGTATCAAGTTCAGACAACTTTCTTGTTAAACGACTACCTTGGTTATTATGTGTATCCCAGCCGCCTATTTCTAACATTGCACAATCAAGGCTAGCATCCTCAGTCATAAGCGTTGCACAGGCTTTACTTAGCTCGATAAACTTGCCTTGGCGCTTTTTCTTTTTCCCACCTTCGCCATTAACTAATGCTTTCACTTCAATCGCTTTATCAAGGTGCTCTCTTAGTGGTTGATCATGTTGATATAACTGCTGTAGGCTTTGTAAAACCTCTTCATCAGCACTTTGCAACTTTGATGGATACCAAGTGTGCACTTCACTGCTACTACGAAGGCTAATAGGTGTTGAATGTGAAACGGCCAAAGCACGGGTATTCTTAACATTAATAGCTCTTGCCAACCAACCACTATCGTGATCAATCTCGTTCATGCCACTTTCAAGGAAGTCTTGTCCATCAAAGTGAGAGCGTTTTGGGTAACCAGAAGACACGGCAACAATAGGCAGCATTGTTTTTTTCTGATACCACTGGTGTAAGTTTTTTAATGATGGGTGCAAGGCGAAACCATTGTCTAACGGTAATAATGGCGCTTTAAAGCTATTTACTAAACTGGGTCTTAACTTACTATAATTACTATCAAAAGTTGGGATCACGGTATGAAGTGAGTCTAATGCGCCACGTAAAACAACCCAAACGATTTTCGCGTTCTTTTTAGTTTTATCAGTGCCCTGCAAAGCAAAGGCCGAGCCCATAGGAAACGATAAAGCCGCTAAACCTGCACTCGCTAACTTTATAAATTTCCGTCTTGATTCATCTGTCGTTTGCGATGAACTCTGGCGTTGATTTGTTGCTTCAATCATCATTACCTCCGCTGAAATTCAGGACTCATTAAAAATAACGTTCTCGACTGTTGTCGACTTTCAGCCCTCATGACTAATTGATAGGTATTTTGGCTCATACTTTCCCCTAAAGCCGTCGTCATTATTTTCTCTGAACTTAACCGCGGAAACTGCTCTGAAAGTAGACTTGACCATTCAATTCTGGCCATTAAGGCACTCGCCCCTAACCAATGACTTTTATCATCGCTGTAGCCTGCTGGCGAACCTGCATTGAAAGGCTTCTGCCCTAGGTTGTCCAAAGAGTAAAAGAGCATTTTATTTTTGACCTGTTTAGGCCCTAGCGCTCGATAAGTCGAGATAACAAACTCTCGAGGGGTTTTAAACTTTTGTGGCTCGTTAAGCCAAGCTTCTTCAGCTGAAAAGAGTGTCACCATCACTTCTTTAATGTTGCCATTATTTTCTAACCAGGTATTTTGCATTTTAGCTATTAAGGTATCTGGCACGTTATCACCGACAAAGTGCTGAGCTATTTTTTGACAAACATACTTTGCAGTGCTCGGGTGCATAGCCAAGTCTCTAAGCATTTGCTCGCCTTGGCTAATTTTCTTCTGCGGATATGCTTTACCTAATAACGTTCTCGTCCCTGGTTCATGGCCATAAGGGCGAAAAATAAAGCCTGTGCCCTTATCTCTTTTGGGGTGCTTAACACTCCAACCGGTAATTGCTTTTGCTAATTCGACTACATCTGTCTGCGTGTAGCCACCGTTAACCCCTAAGGTGTGCAACTCCATTATTTCACGGGCGAGGTTTTCGTTTAGGCCAACTTTTCTTTTCTTGGCCATGCGAGAGTTTGGACCAAATGATTTTTCATTATTCAAATAAATGAGCATGGCTGGGTGTTGTTCAACAGCCAGTAACATCTCGGCGAAATCGCCTAATAAATGCGGCGCAATTGCTTCTCGCTCTAGGGTTGCGCTCAATCCTGTCATTAAAACGCCAGTTGTACTGACGCTAAAATGATTAGAAAAGAAGTCCAATAAGCGCCAACTAACACTGTAAGGTGAAGTAATCGCTTGGTTTAGGGTATCAGCAGAAAGCTCAAATAGCGCATTGCGCCCATAGCTTTTTACGGCTTTTACTTGAGCCTTACTTTGCCGACTTACTTGTGAGGAACTTGCTTTTTTTGCCTGCATCTTTCGCTGTTTTTTTTGCTTAACAAACTTTGCATGTGCAATAAAAACATCGTGTGAATTGGGTAGTTTTTCATTGAAAGATACTGGTTGCAATTGGCCTATGACCCACTGCAGTGGGTTAGATTTTGCTTGTTGGAGTTCATCGCCACGAGCACCATAACCAAAACGATTGACAGCAATATGCTCCCGACCCAAGGTAGTAGATGCTTTAGCATTTGATGACATCGAATATTCTGACATGAATCTCCCTAGCATAGTACTGTGGTACAAATTGACTATGACTATATAAAAACAATGTACTCACAGTTACTAGCTCATTTACACTTCTTTACGCTGGAGAACAATAAATTAAGCCAATTTACTGTGTGATAATTGTGTATCGGATACCGTTTTGTTTTTTCCATTAATGACGAGATATAAAGACGGCAACACCAGTAAACAAATCAAGGTAGTAAATAAAATACCAAATCCCAATGATACCGCCATAGGAACAACAAACCGAGCTTGTCTTGAGGTTTCAAACACCATAGGTGCTAAACCAAAAAAAGTAGTGATAGTGGTCAATAAGATTGGTCGAACCCGCCTTCTACACGCCTCGGTTATCGATGCTAATGTTGAGTAACCTTGTTGCATTTTTTTATTGGCATATTCAACAAGAATTAAACTATCGTTTACCACAACCCCTGCAAGTGCCAGCATACCCATTAAGCTCACCACACTTAAACCAAACCCTAAGAACATATGCCCTAAAATAGCTCCCACAGCACCAAAAGGAATAATAGCCATAATAATCAATGGCTGTGAGTAACTACGAAATGCAATAGCTAATAAAATATAGATGCCGGCTAACGCAAACCATGTACCCAACTCAAGTCTTGATACACTCTTAGCTATCTCTTCTTGGTCGCCACCAAAGACCACTTTTATTCCCGGATAACGACCTTCCAGTTCAGGCACTAGATAATCTTGTACCATGTTAGCTACGGCTGGAATGTTTTCCTCGGGCAATATTTCTGCCCCCACTTTTTCTACCCGTTGTCCTTTTCGTCGAATAATATAAGCAGGTGCGAGCACTTTGTTAATAACGGCAACACTACCGAGCGGGGCATAACCACCCGCTTTGGTGCGCACCAACATAGACTCTATTTTATTGACATCAGCACGTTCATTCTCAGGTAAACGTACTAGGGTTGTTACTTGATTTCGCAATCTGTGCTGCCTCTGGGCCCTAGCACCATATAAAGAAGCTCTTAGCTGATTTGATAAATCCACAGCATCTAAACCAAGGGAACGACCATTTTCATTGAGTACAAGCTTCCATTGTGGCTTACCTTCCTCCATAGAGTTAACGGTCGCAACCACATGCTCAGATGCATTCAAAAAGTCAATGGCATCTTGAGCGGCCAAGGCAAGTACATGACTATCGCTGTGTCGTAACTCAATCGTTAATGAAGCTGAAGACACCGCACTAGAGCCACGCCGTGCGCCACTAAACCTTAACTTACCAAACTTTAACAGACCACTGGCATGCTCTCGCCAAAATCCCTTAACTTGCTCTGTAGAATAAGAGCGCTCTTCGCTTTCTACCAATAACAAAGCCACCTCAACGCTGTTATCCCGAATAATGCTACGGGTACTGACTATGCTATTTTCCAGCTCATACGCCTTAATCATTGATGTGGCATTTCTTTCTAATTCATCGCGCAAAATAATGGCTTGTTGTTCAGTGGTGGTTTCTGAAATTTCATAATTTGCTTTTACCCAGCGACCATCAAGTTTCGGATATAAACTAAAACCCATCTTGCCACTAAAGGCGTACGCGATAACAATACAGAAAATAAAACAGGCAAGCGATATCACTAAAGTAGGACGACTAAGACACTTAGTTAAAAAAGGTAAATATTGCTGCTCAATAAAATGATTAAGTTTAGCGTTACACTTTTCTTGTATCTTTTTAAAACGTAATTCCAGTTGAGATTGTTTTTTATCATTGATGCTAGCTAAGTGCGAAGGCAAGATAAATAACGCTTCTACCCATGAAACAGCAAAACACACCACCACCACAATAGGAATAGCGCCAAACAAAAGCTTCATACTGCCCGGCAGTAACAGCAATGGTAAAAAGGCAACAATATTGGTTAAGATGGCATAAGTCAGTGGCTTAGCTACTTCATTTGCGCCTTTTATCGCGGCCTCTTGAAATGACATGCCCTCTTGAATATGTGAGTAGATATTTTCGCCAGCAATGATGGCATCATCAACAACAATACCCAATGCAACTATAAAGCCGAACATCGACACCATATTGATTGAAACATCAAAAGTGGGCAGAAATAACATTGCTCCTAAAAAGGCACTAGGGATACCCGCAACCACCCAAAAGGCGAGTTTAAACTGCAGAAATAAACTCATGATTATCAAGATAAGTAACAAGCCTAGAAAAGCGTTACTAAGCAATAGACTCAATCGTTTTTGATAATTCTTAGCATCATCATCAACAATGGCAACCCCTGCATTAGGCGGTAACATAGCGATAATTTCCGGCCACATTGCTTCAATCGCATCTGCAATTTGTGATGGCGTTTGCTCCCCCATACGGTAAATATTTAACTGTGCAGATAGCTGGCCATTGTAGGTCACTATATTCCGCTCATCAGCAAACCCCTCTGACACTTTAGCAATATCACCGAGTCGAAGTTGATCACCTGACTTATCTGACACTAATGGTACATTCGCTATATCATTGGCCCAGAACTCTCGCTGCCCAACGGTGACCAATATATCGCCATTACTTGCTTTTATTTTTCCGGCCGACTTTTCCACCACATTACTTTTAAGCAAGGCAGCAACTTTACTTAGTGTCAGGTTGTATGCTTGTAGATCTGCTTGAGCAATCTCAACATGAATTTCTTCTTTTGGAAAACCCCTTACATTGACTTGTGAAATGTAAGGTGACTGTATTATTCGATCTCTGATCTGTTCTGTTAACCGCTTAAGTGCAAAGCGGTCTAAATCTGCATGAACAATCAATTCCATAACATCGGCTATACGGGTGTCAATTTTAACAACCGGCCGTTCCATACCAGAGGGAAATGAAGATATTCGATTAACTGCTTGCAGGGTGTCTTGATACACTTTTTGTGGGTTAGCACCGGCTTCTAGATCTGCCTTAACTTTTAACCAACCTGTGCCAATGAAGGTTTTCACTTGACTGATGCCATTAATGCTATAAAGCGCAGCTTCGACAGGTACGGCAATGCCCACTTCGAGTTCAGCAGGCGCCGCCCCGGGGTAAGAGACAAATACCGATACTCTATCGCGAGACGTCTCAGGCATGTATTCTTTGCGGATGATAAAAGACATCACTAACCCACCCAAAATCAGCGCCAGCATCAATAGGTGTGGAGCTACTTTATGGTGAATCATCCAGGTAATTGGATTAAATGATTGTCGCACTTTTGTTGACATCAGTTGGCTCCAGATGACTGTTGCGGGCTTTCATTTTGATTGTCTGTTTTGACTTTCAATTTTTCATTATCAGTAGGTTTTATTGAGCTGGTGATATCTTTTCGGGTTCGAACCGCTAAGCCGACACTCGCAATACCCGGCTTTTCCGCTAAGGCTCGATCACCTGACATAATTTTAGTGCGGACGTAAATAACATCTCGCCCTTTAAATAGCACCTCAACAGCTCTTTTTTGTAATGTTTTATGCTTGTCTACTACCCAAATAGTGTTGTCAGGCTGCAGCCATGAGTGTTTTATTGTCCAAGCTTTTTTAATCGGTTTTCCTTTAAGCTTCACGTTGAGAAAATCATTAATAAAGACTTGCGGTAAACCTGCTTGCTCGTTTTGAGGTTGTTCAATGGCGAGTAAAACCTTAACTTGCCTGTCCTTGTCATCTAACTCAGGTAATATTGAAACAAACTTAGCTTGTCGATGAATCCCCTCTCCCCATAATCTAGGCTGGGAAAGCTCTATAGCTTGCTGCTTATCTAGCAGAGCTAAAAACTTATGAGGTATTTTCGTTTCAATCCAGTAAGTATTGGTATTAATGACAGAGAATAACGGTGTATTGGTAGAAACTTTACTACCACGCCCTATTTGTTTGGTGATCACCTTGCCATCAAAAGGCATGTATATCTTAGCTCTGGACAAGTTTAACTTAGCTCTATCAACGTTATTATGTGCGACTGATATTTTCGCCTTAGCAACGGTTAACTGAGGTTCACGTAGCACGAGTGCTTCATTAATATTCAAACCATCACTACTGTTTAGCAATTGTAATTCTTCTTGTGCCAGTACTTGATCGGCTAGCGCTAATTTATAATTCGCTTGGGCTTGTTCCAGTTGAGCCATTTGAGAGGCTAAGGCAATGGTTAAGTCTTTTGTGTCTAATGTTGCTAACCATTGACCTTTGGTTAATATACCACCAGGTATAGCTAACGGATTTACTGACGAAATATTCCCAGACACTTGCGCATTAATTTTCACTGACTCTGCAGGCATAACAACCCCTGCAGCATGCCAATACGGTACAATAGAGCCTTTAACAAGAGGGCTTGTCTGTACAGTACGCAAGCGCTTTGTTTTCTTTTTTTCATACCCCGAGGGTTTTTGCTTACCTGAATTCAAAATAGCATAGCCAAGCACTAAACCTATAACGACTAAAATCAGTGGCAGAAATTTACTTTTTAAAACAGAGCCAAGCATTAAGACGATTCTCCCATATATTCAGTCGTGGTTTTATTTGCCACAGAAAAGCTGCCATGACTTAATTCTCGATATAATAAAACTCTGTTTATAACCAGTTTCTTGTTCGCTTCAATACATTGCTGTTCAATAGAAAAAATACTTTCTTGCGCTTTCAGTAGTTCTAAATAACTGGTTTTTCCGTTAAGGTATTTGATAATGGTCAATTTTTCTGTCCGTTTTGCAAGGTCGAGTTGTGAGGCTAAATTGCTAGCAACTTTCATCAATTGTGCTTCATTAATAAGAACTTGGTTGACGCTAGCTATGGCCTGCAGCCAAACTTGTTGATAATCAAACATCAATGCTTTAAGCGCTAACTGGCGTTGTTCAATGACTAATTGAGTTTTCCCAGCATCAAATAGTGGCATCGTCAGTGATGCAATAAGGTTGCCCTGCCAATCATCGAACAAATCTTTAATACTATTCGACGAAGTAGAATAATTTGCCCGCAATGTTATGCGTGGATATTGAGCAGCAATCGCTATTGATAAGCTTTCATTGGCGGCTTTTATTTTGGCTAATGCCTGCTCGATATCAGGCCGATGCTTAAGCACTTGAGCAGGAATTCCCGTGTTCGGTATTTCTGGCAAACTTGGCAGGGTGTTAAACGCTACGGTAGCTAATTCTTGGGTGGGTATACCTAACCAAAGAGCAAGTGTTTGCTGGTGCAAAAATAAATTAGTTAGGTTCTTTTCTTGCTGTACTTCGATTGTTTTTAATAATTTTTGTTGCTGCCAAATATTGGTCACTGAATTTTTACCCATGGCATAACGTCGGGTAATCGTTGTTAAAGCATCCTTAGTTCGTTGCCGCTGCTCTGCTAAAACCTTTTTTTTCTCTTGCTCTGAGACTATGCCCAGCCATGCTGAGGTTACATTAGCAGCAACTAAATTTGCCTTAGCTCGATATAATGCTTGTTTGCCTTGATACTCCCAATAAGCTTTATCCTCAGCCGCTGCTAGGCTGCCCCATATATCTAGCTCCCAACTTGAACTCACACCAAAAGAGGCACTTTTTACATGTCCAAAATCGTCAAAGGGGGATGTACCACTGGCGACTAACTTAAGATCTGGATATAGCGTAGCCCCTGAGATTTCAGCCGTTATTTTACTGCTTTTTAAGCGTAAATCTTCTGACTTGAGGTTTAAATTATCATTGAGACCTTGCGCTACAAGTTGTGTTAATTGCGCGTTATTAAAACTTTGCCACCAATGAATATCCACATTAGCAGCCCCTTGCTGAATAAAGGTTTCTGATACCTTCAATTCATCAATAACCACGTCCTTATGTTGGGCGCATGCCGTTAAAGAGAGCAGAAATAAAATTCTTAAAAAAGTCATATAAGCTGAATTGACAGTAGGATGCTCATCACACTAGATACAAAGGGACTAATAAGTCTACTTTATATATACAAGTCATTCTGTAAACTTTACACAGCTTTACATAATCAGCCCGCTTCGCCCGTTAAGCAACTACAACAGTAACAAAGTAAAGTGTAAAGCTATGTAAATATTGTCCACTGTAGGTAAAGATCACTTAAACTGGTGTTCTTATATAATCATTAGGGTCTTACCTTGAGAGAAGGGGTTAGAAGACAATATAACGATGGTAAATCAAAAAAGCTCAATACTTCGCTTAGGAATAAGCTCTAAACTATTTATTGCTTTTTGGCTTGTGCTATTTATTTCTGTTTTTATCAGTTACCTCGTTACGATTCAATTTAGACATGCACCAAATCAAGAAGTAGCCACACCAGAACACCTGACGCTTTTAAATCAATACACAAAAAAATTAGCGAATAAAAAGCAAATTAAACTTAGTGCAATACAAAGCAACTTTTTTCGCAAACACAAACAACATTTGATAGTAAAAAAAATAGCCAATAATAAAATAATGACTTTAAGAAACCGTGGCTGGTCAACAGTAAAGGAATACTTAAGAAGCAACACCTTAAACAATCCCGTTACCATCGACTTTGTTTTCACCAAAGTAACCTCCTCTGCCCCAATAATGATAAATAGTCAGAAATTTCAAATTTTTGTTGCCGATGAAATTCAACGTAAGCGCATTGTTGGCTGGGTAAACCAATTACCCCTAGCTATTCGAATGATTCTATTGTTAACCCTTAGTTTCATTTGCTGTTGGTGGTTATCAAAAAGCTTCAGTGGTCCTTTAATCGCAATACAAAAAGCCAGTAAAAAACTGGGAGAAGGTAAGTTAACCACTCGAATATCAAAATTTGATCTACGCTCAGATGAATTTGGCGCGCTTGCCAGAAGTTTCAACCAAATGGCCGAACAATTAGAGGACAATATATCGGCACATCAGCGGCTATTAGGTGATGTTTCACATGAACTCAGATCGCCACTAACTCGCTTGCAGTTGGCCATAGCTTTGGCTGAAAAGAATATCGGCAATAGCGTAGAGCAACAAAAACATTTAACCCGTTGTGAAACCGAGGTAGACCGCTTGGATGAGATGATCGCTGACGTACTAACCCTTGCAAGGCTTGAACACAGCCATAATGCGTTTACTGCTGAAAAAATCGACTTACATAACTTAATGAAACAAGTTGTCGCAGATTGCCAGTACTTTGCTTCAAGTAAAGATGTCACCATCACTTTCGATAATTCAGTACGGTGCACCTTGATGGGTGATAGTAAATTACTGGTTAGCGCAATCAGCAATATAGTGAATAACGCTATCAAGTACTCGCCAACTAAACAAAGTATCGAGGTAATATTAACGAAAGAAATTAGCCAAGTTGTTTTGAGCGTTACGGATCACGGTCCCGGAGTACCTACTGAGACCTTAGACAAACTATTCACCCCTTTCTTTCGTGTTGCCGAGAGCAGAGAGCGCAGTAGTGGTGGTACCGGTTTAGGCCTTGCGATTGCTCAACAAGCGGTTTGTTTGCACCAAGGAACAATTAGGGCTGAAAACCTCGTTACAGGTGGTTTAAAGGTTACTATCAAACTACCTTTGCATACGACCAAGACATGCAGATAAAACATCACTCGACTAAGCTCTACTTTCAGGATAAACGCCACTGTAATTTGTTGCCAGTACACTTTTAAGCCTGAGTAACAAAAAAGACCAATACATTATGTATCAGCCTTTTATGGAATAATTGAACCGAGTGATGACGAGATATTGCTCCAACATTAGTTAATTTACTTGCTCTTCATGCTGGACGAGCTCTCCTTTACAAGGAAAATGAAAATTGTACTAAATGATTGATTCAAAATGATAAATAATTTGACGATTATAGGATTGGTTAGGCTTTAAAACATTACTAGGGAAATGTTTATTATTTTCGGCATCGGTATAGTTTTGCGCTTCTAAACAAGCACCTTGATATGCGCTGAACTGATCACTTAGATAAAAACCAGTGTAGAACTGTATAGCGGTTTGATCTGTGAACACTGACAAGCTAACTTGATTCTTTAGTGACGTAAGAATTGCTTTTGGCTCTTCAAAGGGTGTGTTATCAAGAACAAAACAATGATCATAGCCCTGCTTGGCTAGCAAAGATTTATCTTTAGTATTTTGCTGCCTTGTGCCAATACATGTTGGCTCTCTAAAACTATAATCACTGTCTGCAACATCGATAAGCTTTCCTGTCGGAATATTTTGATTATTCGTTTCAAGAAATGCCGATGACTTCATTTGTAAATAAAGTGACTGGCAATCTTTATCACCTAAATTGAAATAGGCGTGATTAGTCATATTAACCGGTGTCATTATATCGGTATTACCGCAGTACTTGATGCTTAGCTTATTATCCGATGTTAATTGATAAGTAACCGCAAGCTTGAGAGTTCCTGGAAAGCCTTGATCACCATCAGGCGATATTAGCGATAACGTCACCGAGTTATCAGTGAGTGTTTCTTCATCTATTTGCCAAAAGCGCATAGCAAAATTATCAATACCGCCATGTAGGCAGTTTTCACCATCATTTTGCGGTAATTGATATTGCTTTCCTTCAAGTTCAAACTTACCACCAGCAATGCGATTACAGACCCGACCACAGGTTGCCCCTAAATAAAACGCATCGGTTAGGTAATCTTTAGCTGTGTCATAAGCTAAAATCATTTCCGTAGCTATGTTATGCACTGGAAACTTAATGGATTTAATTCTGGCACCAAAGTTAATGACTTCTACAGACATACCACTTTCATTGCGCAAAATGATTGTTTCTACCTTGCTCGTCTGCCTTGCTGTTACTGGTGAATTTATATTAACCATTAGACTAAATATCCATTGGGGTTAGTAGACTGCCAACGCCAAGTATCTGCCATCATTTGCTCGACACTTCGCTTCGCTTGCCAATTCAGCGCTTTATTCGCTTTATTCGCATCAGCCCAAAAAGCCGGTAAATCCCCTGTTCTTCTTGGTGATACTTCAAAGGGAATTTTTTTATCTATCGCTTTTTCAAAGGCTTTAACAATCGCAAATACTGAAACACCATTGCCAGTACCTAAATTAAAGGCTTCAACACCGCTAAATTCGCTATGTCGATTTAACCAATCTAAGGCGGCAACATGCCCCTGTGCTAAATCCATCACATGTAAATAATCACGTTCACAACTGCCATCTTTAGTCGGATAGTCATCACCAAAGATACCGAGTTTTTCCCGCTTACCCACGGCGACCTGAGCAACATAAGGTAACAGGTTATTGGGAATACCTTTAGGATCTTCCCCTATCTGACCACTTTCATGGGCACCAATAGGATTAAAATAGCGTAAAGAAACGCCTCTAAAGTTGCTATTAGATTGTGCTAAATCACCGAGCACACGCTCAACCATGACTTTACTCGCACCATAAGGGCTAGAAGGCGTGCCTAATTTCATCGTTTCGACATAAGGCACATCATTTTCTTCACCATAAACTGTGGCTGATGAACTAAAGATAAAATTATGCACCTTATGTTGTTGCATCACCTCTAATAAACACACAGTGCCATAGACATTATTTTGATAATAACTCAGCGGTATTTGTGCCGACTCTCCCACCGCTTTAAGTGCTGCAAAATGAATAACGGCATCAATGGTAAACTGTTCAAAAACTTTACTTAATTTTTCTTTATCGCAGATATCACCTTCAATAAATTCAACTTTCTTACCCGCAAGCTTTTCAACACGGTCAATGGATTCAATACTTGAGTTGACCAAGTTGTCATAAACAATCACGTCGTAATTATTTTCTAATAATGATAAGACCGTATGAGAGCCAATATAGCCAGCGCCACCGGTAACTAATACTTTCATTTTTGTACCTTAAGAAGTTAAAAGGCCAATTACTTGGCCTTTAAATATGAATATGTTTTATTGGTTTTAACCTAAATGGCTATTACCACCACGTGGCATATAACGCGCTAAGAATTAGCACTACGCCAACGGTTGCAACATTAAACGATTTCGTTGTAGCAAAGCTCACTTGCGCTAGACTAACACTACTGTCATTACTGTCTGTCGTGGTGCCTTTGCCCATGATAGAAACAAGGTAACAAAGTGCTAAACAGAGTAAAAATACTAAGCCAACGCGATCCATAAACGGTAGTTCAGGCCATGCAAATTTCAGCACTAAAGAAAAGATAGCTGAGCCTAACGCAGCTGATAACGCGCCCATTGAACTCGTGCGTTTCCAGAACATGCCCATAACAAAAATCACCACAATACCTGGGGTAAAGAAGCCAGTGAACTCTTGAATATACTGGAATGCTTGGTCGAACTTACCTAATAGTGGCTGAGCTACAACTAAGGCAATACAAAGCGATACTAAGGCAGCAATTCGACCAATATGAACATAGTGACGTTGGCTTTCATTTGGTTTGAAGCGACTATAAATGTCCATAGTAAAAATCGTTGAAATACTATTGGTCATAGACGCTAAAGACGACACAATAGCGGCAACTAAGGCGGCAAAAACTAAGCCTTTAATACCGACAGGCATCAGTGCCATCATGGATGGATACGCTTGATCAGGTGTGGTTAACGATGGGTATAAAATAACCGCAGCAATGCCCGGCAATACCACAATTAACGGCATCAATAATTTAAGGTAAGCAGCAAAGGCAATACCCTTTTGTGCTTCTTTAATATCTTTAGCCGCAAGAGCACGTTGAATAATATATTGGTTAAAGCCCCAGTAGCTGAAGTTCATTACCCACATGCCACCAATTAATACCGAGATCCCCGGAAGACTCATATAATGTTCATTTTCAGGGCTTAATATCATGTCAAAATGCTCAGGCATTTTGTCAGTTAAGATACCAAAACCGGTTAATACACCTTGGCCATCAGCAACAGCATCTAGCGCTAGGTAACTTAGCAACAAACCACCAAAAACTAGCAATACCACTTGCAAAATATCAGTAAAGGCAACGGCTTTTAAACCACCATAAAGAGAATAAGCTACCGAGAAGACCGCAAGGAAAATCATGCCAAACATCCAATCAACACCCGCGACGGTTTCAATGGCCATGCCACCTAACCATAACACTGCGGTTAAGTTAACAAAGGTATAAACCGCTAACCAAAAAATCGCCATGGTGGTTTTAACCTTGTTATCGAAACGCTGCTCAAGATATTGCGGCATGGTGAATATTTTATTTTCCAAGAAAATAGGTAGCATGTATTTACCCACTAAAATCAGAGTAATAGCCGCCATCCATTCATAAGAGGCAATGGCTAAACCAATGGCATAACCCGAGCCTGACATACCAATGATTTGCTCTGCAGAAATATTAGCGGCAATAAGAGACGCACCAATAGCCCACCAAGGTAGAGATTTACTCGCTAAGAAGTAATCTTCAGTATTGGCACCGTCTTTTTTCTCATTGCGAGAAACCCACAGTGCTAGGCATAGGAGCCCGATGACATAAACAATAAAGATTGTACTGTCTATCGTCCCCAATTTATTTGCAAAGTCCATAGTTTTTTACCTTTTCTTTATAGTTATAATTCTTTGTTTGAGTTAGTTTATTGATTTATTTTAATTTTATCCGACTCAATATTTACCCAGTTATATCTAAATGCACCTTGTGTCGCTGTGCACAAATAGATGCTGGGTTTTAAGGCAAATTGGCTTTCGTACTGGGTATTCACCACCTCATTAACTTGTGTCACTAAGTCGTTAGGTACTAAGGCAACAACACAGCCGCCAAAACCTCCACCTGTCATTCTTACACCGCCGCTGTCACCTAGAACAGCATCAATCATTTCAACTAAACCATCCATCTCTTTAGTGGTCACTTCAAAGTCATCACGTAAAGAGATATGAGAATCCCTCATTGCAGCACTAATTGTCGCCATATCGTTAATTTTCAACGCCTTGAATGTATTTACAGCACGCTCATTTTCAGTGATTACATGTCGAGCACGCCTAAATAATACTGGCTCAATTTCTTTCTGCGCCAAGTTTAGTTGTGTTAGTGTTACTTCACGTAAAGCACTAGCAGAAAAGTACTTAGCGACCGCTTCACATTGCTCTCGACGCAAGTTGTATTCACTATCTACCAAACCTCTTTTAACATTTGAATTGATTATAAATAAGGTTAAATCTTCCGGAATGGGTGCATCTTCAAAAGATAAACTCTTACAATCAAGTAGCATGGCATGTCCTTGCTGCCCCATTGCAGAAATAAGCTGATCCATAATGCCACAATTACAACCAACAAAATCATTTTCAGCTTGCTGACCAAGCAGCGCAGCATTAACACCATCTAAGGTTAATTGATAAAGCTCGGCAAAGGCTTTTAAAATGGCAATTTCAAAACTGGCCGATGAACTTAGGCCAGCGCCTTGCGGGACATTGCCAGTAACCACTAAGTTTGCGCCTTTAATAGCAGGGTACTTCTTTAACAATGCTTGTAATGACCCTTTAACATAATTACTCCACATCATCTGCTCATCAAAGACTATTTCATCAAGAGAAAACTCACTGACTTGTTGGTCACAATCATGAGCATAAACTTTAACTATGTTATCTTCACGTGCTGATGCAGCTATGGTAGTGCCATAATTAATTGCTGCTGGCAAAACAAAACCATCGTTATAATCGGTATGATCACCAATTAAGTTTACCCGCCCTGGTGCATGACAAACGAGCTCCGCTGAACGTTTAAATTGCTGCTCAAATAAAACTTGAACCAACGTTTGTTGTTCAACATCTTGGTGCTTAGTAAAGGGTGAAGTCATTAGTCTTGTTCCTTATAATGAGTTGCAGGCAAATTACGTAACCGTTGTGCGGCTTGCTCTGCCGTTAAATCACGCTGTGCTTCAGCCATCATTTCGTAGCCGACCATAAATTTACGTACCGTGGCTGATCGCAACAATGGTGGAAAGAAACTGGCATGTAAAGTCCATTCATCATGCGCTTGCCCATCAAAAGGTGCACCATGCCAGCCCATTGAATAAGGGAAAGAACAATTAAATAAATTGTCATACTTTATAGTGATTTGTTGAAGAATATCAGCAAGCGATGATTTTTGAGCCTCATTTAGCTCGGTTATACGCGAGACAGCAAAACGAGGTAATAACAAGGTTTCAAACGGCCATGCAGCCCAATACGGCACAACAACTAGCCAATCATCATTTGATACAACAATGCGCTCTTGGTTATCAAGCTCTCTAGCAACATAGTCTTGTAATAAATTACTGCCATGCTGAGCAAAATAAGACGATTGTGCGTTTTGTTTCTTCATCACCAAGGTAGGTAGTTGTTGTTGTGCCCAAATCTGGCCATGTGGATGTGGATTAGAGCAGCCCATGACACTGCCTTTATTTTCAAAAACTTGCACCCATGAATACGTTTTCCCTAACTCTTCACACTGACTCTGCCAAGTATCAACAACACGGGTAATTTCTTTTACACTAAGTTGCGGCAAGGTTTTGCTGTGATCAGGAGAGAAACAAATAACACGACTTTCACCTTGCTCTGTCGCCATTTTAAACAGTGGGTCATCACTGCTCACACTAGGCGTATCTTGCTTGATAGCAGCAAAGTCATTGGTAAAAACAAAGGTTTCCTTGTAATCATCATTAATCTCACCATTAATACGCGTATTGCCCGCACATAAAAAACAATCTTTATCAAAAGCAGGTTTTTCTTGCTCATCAAGTTTCTCTACCTGCCCTTGCCAAGGTCTTTTTGCTCGGTGTGGCGAAACGAGTACCCATTCATCGATTAATGGATTGTATCTTCGGTGTGGATGTTCAGTTGGATCAAATGCCATGGTCATAATATTTTAAGTCACAATAAGTAAAACATGAAACAAGGGTAAACGTTTACCCCTGTTTGTGCAAGCCCTTGTTTAAAATTAAAGCTAACTTGATGCTAAGCCACTATTTAGTGTATATTTCATCAACACCAAAATAAATAACAACTATGTAAACATTTACCCTTATGGCAACAATCAAAGACGTAGCACGTGTCGCAGGTGTTTCAGTAGCATCCGTTTCTCGGGTTTTAAATAACGGACCCAAAGTCAGTAAAGCGACCATTGAAAAAGTTACCAAGGTAATGGCGGATTTAAACTACAGCCCGAATGCCAATGCTCGCGCTTTAGTGACACAAAAAAGTACTACGCTAGGTGTTGTTATCCCTGACTTAGTTGATCCTTTTTTTGCCTCTCTGGCACAAGGCGTTGAGATCGTTGCCCGTCAAAAAGATATGCAGTTATTATTAAGTACCGGTTTGGTCACTGCTGAAACAGAAATGCAGGCCATTAATTTGCTCATTGAAAGACGCTGTGATGTTATGGTTGTTCATAGCAAGAAGCTATCTGATCAAGTATTGATTGAGTTGGCTAACAAGGTCCCGGGTCTGGTACTCATAGACCGCTATATTGAAGAAATTGCGCAACGCTGTGTTTGGTTAGATAACCTTGAGGGCGGTAAAATCGCTGCACGTCATTTATTGGCACTAGAGCATAAGAGTTTCGCCTGTATCTCCAGTAAATATCAGATAGATGATCCTTTGCTTAGATTAAAAGGTTTTCAAGATGAACTTAAGTCTACCGGGGTTATGCTTGATGCACAGCTCATTGAGTTTGGCGAACCAACATTACAAGGCGGAGAGATAGCAACACAAAAGTTGCTTGCCTCTGGTAAACGTTTTTCTGCGGTGTTCGTTTATAACGATGCCATGGCTATTGGCGCTATTTCAACCCTTGAAGACAATGGCTTTAAAGTACCATCGGACATTTCCGTTCTGGGTTTTGATGATGTTTTATTATCAAGGTATTCACGACCAAAACTGAGTACGCTGAATTATCCTGTAGAAGAAATGGCCATGCACGCAGCAAACATTGGTATTGAACTGGTTTCAAAACAAGCAACAAAAAACAATGATAAGCACTGCAAATACATCCCAAGGTTAGTTAAACGAGAATCAACCAGCTTTAAAGCAGGTTAAGCGCTTAACTACCTTACTTCAATAGCCCCTAAACTTGGTTGCTTACCTATGGGGTTATTTAAAATATCTTTTTGAAGTTTTAAACCTACTTTCAAACCAACAGCATCATTAGCTAACGGCATAATATTAATGCCTTTACCTTTAATTAATGTGATGTTGGTAGGTGTATAATCAGCCTTGGTTAAACCGCCTTTATTTAAAAACTGTGCATCACCATAAATAGGGTTAGAATCTTTTATCATGACTTTTTCAGGCCAATTATCCTGCTTTAAATACAGGTTGTTTTCAAAAAAGACATTTTTAGCCACTGAAGCGTTAGCCGTATCTGCGACATATTGGTCCCCTAAAACCGCTTTGCTTTTGCCAACAATATGAAAAATATTATTAGCAATTAAAATACCATCAGCCCTTTTATCTATCGCTATCTTAGTCTCAATAGACTCATCAACATAAATAGTATTATTGTAAAAGTAGCTATTAAAAGGCCCTTTTCTCGCATTATTTTGACCTTGGTAGCCACTTAACCAAAATATTTTTCCTTCCTGAAAAGCACCTTCAACCCCTTTAACTCTATGGCCATCATTAACACTGATATTATATCGATAAGCATTATTAAAATTATTACCCAATATTTCACAAAAGCCGCCTGCATTGTTTGTACTTAAGTTGTACTGAACCACAACATGACTGCAATTAAAGTCGATATGCACACCTGCAGAGTCACCAGGGCCACTGGCATTGCTAAATTCATTGTGCTCAATAAGAATGTTATCACTACTCCAGGTCCATAAACCGCTGCCCCTACCCCACTTTCTTGAATCATCATTACTGCCGGAGTAGTTCACTAGGTTATGGCCAAAATAGCCGTTTTTCACGCCACTCAGTTGAATGCCCGGGCCACCTGTATGTGTCACTTCGTTGTGAGTGACACGTATATCTGAAATCTTTTGATATTTAGAGGTAAATTTGATGCCCGTGTGAGCGATATTAGTTACGGTATTATTGCTGATGGTTAAATTGGAAATGCTAGCATTTTTTAGGTTATTAATAACACGTATGCCCCAACCATAACTTTGTTGTCCATTGGCTGTTTTAACTTCTTTGTCGCCTCGTTGAAATCCCACTTGATGATAAAATACATCTTTAATTGTAAGGTTTTTTAAAACGATCCCCTGATAATCACCAGGCTGTGTTGCTTTTACCAAGACACCTAATCGCATCGGTTTTACTTGTAAATATTTTGACTTGGATTTTGGGGTTGCTGTTGTCCCAGATAAAGCAAGTTCGGTAATTTCAATATAGCTACTGTTGATGATTGATAGCGCGGCATTGTTATTACCAGCCTCTATATAGGCAAATTGTTCACTGCTATCTGAGGTTGCATAACTAGAGATTTGTATTGGTTTATTCAATTGTCCCTGTTGCTGATTAAGCGATAACATGCCATAAAACTGCTGGCCTTTAGCTAAAAGCAACCTATCTCCCGGTTGATATTGCTGATCACTAGCCTTACTCAACGATTGCCATGGCGCCATTGCTGTTAAGCCCGTATTATTATCATTTCCCTGAGGGTGAATATAATAATCTGTCGCATAAGACTTATTAATAAGCACAAGTGAAAACGCTAACATTGCTATTATTCTTATCATTATCTTCTCAGTATTTTTTTAAGGAAAGTAAGTGTCTGTTTTATTCACAGCAAAGTGATAGCCAACTTTTAGTTTTATCATTATAAAAGCCAAGATCTTGGTAAGCTTTTTTTATCCTGCCTTGCTGTCGAAGTATTTTTATCCCTGACTGTAGCGCTGAAAAAATTATTGCTGAATTATCTTTATCCTTGTTAACAAAAATATGTCTTGAGTCTTTAAAAGTAACTTTGACATTAGGTACCGGAATCAGTTTTACCCCTGCCGTTATGATACTCAAGTCAGGCTCTGGTGAAAATTCAGCCAAAATAAAGTCGCCATGTTTTGCTTTTAACATTTTAAACAGTAGCTCCCAGCGAGGGTTGCTATATATTTCAATCCCCATATCAGAAAGCATCTTCCAATCATTAAGAAACTGATTACTTGAAATGGCAGCAAATGTCTTTAGTCCATTTAAATCCTTCACCTTGAGTAGTTCAACATGATCAGTCAGTGTATAGATACCTTTTTCAAACTCCCCTGATAAGATTAATGGCTCTGATGTAAAGAAGTAGCTTTGTTGCTGACTTAACCAAGCCGTACTGAACATCATATGTATGGTGCCCTTTTTCAGTTCTTTTAATGCTCGTCCAAAATTAGGGAATTGATGAAAGTTAAAAATAGGCTCTATACCGCCCAACATCAGTGCTTGGCAAATAAGTAATGCTTCAGCATAAACTCTGGTAGAGCCTTTATATGTGTAGGCTTTGATATCTAAACATGTTTGGTTAGCCATGTTTTCTCGAAAAACTTTTTCTATATCATTGGCCGCTACAGTGCCGACCTCAATATTGATGTGCTGACCACGCAGTTGTGGTGAATATAAATAGCTAACCGTTAAAAATAAAAGAAAAATTAGTCTATTCACCACCCACCTTCCTTTCTGTTAGGCATTAACAAGCAAAGATAGACAATTAGTGGCCATGCTTTTGCCGATAAGCATTGCACTCAACGCTAATACAATGCTCTCCCCACTGCTCAATGACTTCTGCTATTCCTGCATCAGACTCACTAAATTGCCCTTTATCGCCAGTTGTTTTAATCCAATCAGTTAACAGCTTTCTATGTTCTATCAAGGTCTGATGATGATCGCCATCCTTGGCTAAGTTGTGAATTTCGTGAGGATCGTTAACTAAATCATAAAGCTCTTCTTTTGGCCTTGTAGCGGCCATAAATGCAGCTTGGGCCTCAGTGAGTTTTCCTTCGCTAAATAACACCTTATAAGCCGTCATAAAAGGAAACTTTTTCGGGTGTAAATCACGATACTGCGCCTGCATGTAGGCGCGTTCTGGGTAGTAATTTTTTATATATTTAAATTGCTTAGTACGCACAGCCCGAATTCTATCGAAGGTATAATCTAACCTATCTCTTGCTGCGATAGTGTAAGATTTCTCTTGATAGTCCTTAGCAAAAATATCATCTCCTTCCATATCGTCTGGAATAGTAATACCGGCAATAGCTAACGAACTAGTACCAATATCTATACCATTAATAATATCTTCACGCACGGCGCCATTAGCGCGAAGTTTATCATTGCCTTTAAGCCAACTGACAATAAAGGGAACACGCAGTCCTCCTTCATAGACAAACTGTTTATGACGCGGCAGTACCATACCGTGGTCGGTAAAGAAAAAGATTGCGGTATTATCCAAGAGATTATTATCTTTTAACTCTGCTAAAATTTTACCTACACGCATATCGGTAATAGCGATTTGTTCATAGTGACGTGCCCATGCTGCTAAGAAAGTTGGGTGTGTCGGATAATAAGGTGGAATTTTCTCTCGCATCAATTTTGGATCAACAGGCGTTATTGCCTTAGCTTTGTCTTTTCCACCCTCCAGTTGGATTTGACCAAAAAAAGGCTTATTTTTATCAAGTTCACTGAGTTTGAAGTAACCGCCTTTTTGCACCCTGACTTTAGGGTTAGCACGATATTTATTTAACCTTTCATTAAGCGGGTCAAAAGAAAATAGCTCACTGTGTTTATAATGAAAGTTATAATCTTCTTTGCCCATATTAAAAGTTTGATAACCTTGCTGATTAAAGAGTTCAACAATAGTTTTATAACCTTTAGGCAAGTAAATTTGCGCACTTTCGCTTCGAGAGCTTCTGTGGTTATGAACCCCTAGCGTTGTTGGCATTGCACCAGTAATAATCGCTGAACGAGTTGATGAACATACGGGTGCTGGCATTATTGCATTGTTAAACCGTACCCCCTGTTTTGCCAATAAATCTATATTAGGGGTCGCTACGGTATTATCGCCATAAGCGCCCATCCAATCATTCATATCCTCAACATAAATCCAGAGAATATTGGGTTTCGAGGCAGCACATGCAACACTGCTGCATACTAAAACCAATGTTATAACAATCATAAATAACAGTGTCTTCAAGAAAATCATTTTAATATGCCTTATTTCTTCGGTTAACATTATTCATAGTCATTAGCTAAAAACTCACACGGATAAATTAATTTACAGTCACTTATTTTAATGACGAATCATCTAAAGATATCCACCATAAAATGTTACAAATAATTTATTATATTACCAAAAAACCAATATAATGAGTTGAATTAACTACCCTTTATTGTATGGCGTAAAATAGGTAGTCATTCATCGACTACCTATTAAAACTGACAACTTTAAGCATCATTTATAATGATAATTACGGGGTTATAACCTCAAGGTTATCAAAACTTGAAGCTCCATTTTGACTTCTGAAACCAACTTCACCACTGCTGATAGCTGAATTAGTTACTTGACCAACTTGCTGACCATCAATAGCCACTGTAATTTGATTGTCTATAAATCTCATCGACAAGTTATAATAATCTGAAGTATTACTACTAAAGCTTCCTTCAGATAATTTACTCCAGCTACCATTGTTATTAACATTTAAAAGGTATGTACCATTATCCTTTATCGCAAACTGATAATAGGTATTGCTTGCTTGATAGCGACCTAAAATAGCAGACGATTGACCTAGACGCTTAATATCAGCAGATACGGTATAGTCGCTCCAACTGCTATCCCCTTGATGAATAAAACCAGTACCCGAAGTTGTTGCTTTAGTTAAGACCTTATCGTTACCATCGTTTACTATGGTCCAACTATCTTTTTCAACTATCCAACCGGAAAAGCCATTTTCAAAGTCATCACTGAGTAAAGTGCTAACTTCTGGGTCAACTGGGTCAACTGGGTCAACTGGGTCAACTGGGTCACCATGGATAGGACCATAAAATGAAACCTCATCAAAATATGTTACCGACGTATGATTACCCCAACCACTAGCAAGGACAACCTTATCAATTGCTGTTACAGCGCTATGAAATACACCTCCGCCCCACACCATTTCACCGTTTAAATAAATATCATAACTGTCTGAATCGGTACTTAGCTTAATTTCAATGTTTAACCAGGTATCAGCAGTAATATCAGCCACTTTAATATGCTGATTATCGCTATTAATAAAGGCTAACCCTCCGGCAGCAGCAGAGTTTTCTAAAATGATCGCTTTAGTACTTCCTTGCTGAAGTTGAACTCTTTCCCCTTTGCCTAAAATAGGAAATTTAACCGAGGTTGAAAAGACTAATTCTGAGCCGCTTTGTGCGGTAAATTCCTTGCTAACATATGAAGCACCGCTGTTGGCATTATCTGTAATAGCCAGCACTTTACCGTCTGCATTATCAACTACTGCAGCAAATACGTTGCCATTAGAGTTATATACTTTCCAATTGATAGGCAATTGCCCATCTACATCATCAGAAAAATCATCATTAATGAGTGCTTGTTCATTTTTGGCCTGTCCCCAGAATTCAGTTTCATAAAAGCCAAAGTGCTTGTGAATGACATCGTTGCCACCGTTGTAGGTAGTTAAACGTGTCACTTTAACAAACTGTCCTTCACTATCATCTAAATCTAATGATTGTAACCAAGAGATTGATGGGACAATATCTTCAAACACCGTGTTGTAATTTGTACCATCACCGACTTCAACACGAATTTTAAAAACTTTTTGTTCTACTTCGCCAAGTTTATTGGTATTAAAGTTGTCATATTGTTTTAGTTTCATCGCTTTGACCATTTGCGGTGAACCCAGATCATAAACAATGACATCACGACCTGATTCGTTTCCTTTGTACCAACTGGTAGATTCATCACCATCGATGATATTTGCTAAAGAATCAGCAAAACCTTCTAAATGAGCAGAGCTGATAGTTAAGCGGGTTCCATGGTCATAATGGCCACCAGTAATATCACCTGAAGTATGATTAATATCGATATAATCGTAATAGTTAGTCGCTAAACTTTCTGGGGTATTAAAATAGATAGGTGTCCAAACATCTCTACTGTCAGATGATTTTTCATTCCACACCTGAGCATTACGTGTACCACTAAATATTTTAGCTTGCTGACCAGAGCCATTGTCGGCTTCAATACCTTTTACCCAAAATACTTGGCTGTGATAGGCCGTGCGATCGCCAATTGAGATCATTTCAGACCATTCGCCCAAAAAGTCTTGGCTATAAGCATATTTTTGTTGATTTGGTCGCCAGCCGGTAGCGCCAGAAGTCATCACATAAAAGTAGCCATTATGCTGAAAAATTGAAGGGGCTTCACGTGGCTCAGCACTGCCATCATCTTTATACCATTGCAAGGTATTCGCTGGCTCAGCATCTGGTACATTAGCATCAACAATATCACTACAATCATCCGTTAATTGAATAAAACGAATAGTATGGTCATCACGACCAGCTGAAATAATATAACTTTTGCCATCAACTGACATATTACCTAAATCACCCGATGCTGTACCGTAAGGAAAACCAATACGTATGGCATTATACACAGAGTCTGCTTCGCCTGCTGATGTGGTAACCGTAGCACCAAATAATTGCTTACCGTTTATATAGTCTTTTGTTCCATTTGCATCAGCGTTAATGCGTTTAGCGTAAAATGACATTTTACCTGAGCCTGGACAAGTGAACCATTTCAGCGCTTCAAATTGGTTATAGGTATAATTTTCACCTTGAGCAGCGCCAGCATCTCGAACATCTTGGTTGGTGAAAATTGTTTGTGGTGTTCCTGCCCATTTGTTTTCATTGGCTAACCAACGATCAACGGTAACTTTATCAAAGTTACCGACAGCATCTTTATGACGAGTTAAGCCGTAGGTAATACCATCAATTTCTTTTACTTTGGTAAACGATGACGATGCGGTTTGCTGCTTTACCGTACCAAGCACCTTTCTTTCTATATCGTCTGCAAATGCACTAGCTGTCAGCACTAAATTTGCTGAAACAGCCATACTCATAACAAAATATTTATTCATCCTGCTCTCCAAACAATTTGTAAATTGCTCTTATTTTTATTTTAAAGTGAGGTTAATAAATAACTTCACATGACCATTCTTGAAGAATGGATCTCAAGTATCTTGAAATAATTACCACCCATTTACTTGTTAAGTTGATAATCACTTCAACATCCTTGCTACATAGATTTAAGTCCCTTACTTCTCCTTTTGTATTCTTTTACTAGGGGCTGTTAGCCATGCACAATCGCATCGAACGCCAAAACATTAGCAAGTGCAATATTACTTATGCGGCTTCTTAACATGTTCATTTTCGCTATGGCGCCCTTGCAACGGTTTAAAAATCGGATCGATTAATCCTTTCTCCCATGCTTTCACTTCTTCTAACTGTTGCTGGTATAACTTTGGCTTGGCTTTAAGTAGATTGTTCTGCTCAGATAAATCATCGGCTAAGTCATAAAGATGATCACCGTCTCTGTCTGAGTTAATGACTTTAGAATCACCACGACGTGTCGCTAAGGTGCCTTGGTCAAATGCACGCCAAAAGAGCACATCATGTGGCGTACCTTTGTTTTCACCGGTAATAAACGGCATTAAGTTAACGCCATCGAGTGGACGTTCTTTAGCAATAGGTGCTTTAGTAATATCAGCGAATGTGGCAAGAATATCTAACGAGCTAACAGGTTTTTGATAATCCATGCCTGCTGGTACCTTGCCAGGCCAACGCACAGCAAAGGGTACATGAATGCCACCTTCAAAATTGCTGCCTTTAAAGTTTCTTAACTCGCCATTATCAGAGGCATTATTTTTGGCGCCGCCATTGTCTGACAAAAAGAACACCATAGTATTGTTATCAAGGCCAAGCTGCTTTAATTTAGCGAGGATGCGCCCGACACCATCATCAACCGCGGTTACCATAGCGGCATAAGTGCGACGTTTTTTGTCTTTTATATGAGTATTTCTATCTAAATATTCTTGGCTTGCCTGAAGGGGTGTATGCGGTGCATTGTACGCAAGGTATAAAAAGAAGGGTTTATCTTGTTCTCGTTCAATAAACTTAACCGCTTCATTAGATAACTCATCAGTTAAGTATTCATCAATCTCAACACGTTTATCATTTTCCATAATCTTGGTGTTATACCAAGACCAGTCCTTTTTGGCATTTTCGATGCTATCAATGGTGAGATCTTCAGGAAAGTATTTATGACCACCTGATAAAAACCCGTAGAAATGATCAAAACCTCGTTTATTTGGGCGGAATTTTTCATGGGTACCCATGTGCCACTTGCCAATAATACTGGAGGTATAACCCACGGGTTTTAGTACTTCAGAGATCATCTGCTCTTCAAGCGGTAAACCAGAAGTAGCATCGCTTGGATCAATAATAGGATTGCGACCAAAACCAAAACGCCCCTGATAGCGTCCGGTTAATAGCCCTGCTCTACTTGGTCCGCATACAGCATAAGTCACATAACCATTAGTAAACCTTGTGCCTTCATTGGCAATGCGGTCAATGTTAGGGGTGATAATGTCATCACTGCCGTTAAAGCCAACATCAGCATAACCTTGATCATCAGTAAGAATAACAATGAAGTTTGGTTTTTCACTGGCCAGTGAGGTTGATGAATAAGCAAGTAAGCCAGTGAATAAGAGTTTTTTTACGGTTTTTAAATTCATTAGGTGTTTCATTAGATAGCCTCTACTGCTTGTCTATGTCGGTGTAACGAGAGTAACGTTCGCGGTTTTGTTTAATCCATTTTGAATGGGTTAAAAACATCGGCGCTTGGAGCTCTGTTTCCCAAGCAAAAAGCTTTTTCATTAATTTCCTTACTAACAGAGGGTTTTCGTCGGCAATATTGTTGCTCTCACTGATATCTTGGGCAACATTGTATAAAACCGCAGGTCTGTCTGGATATCGTATTAATTTGTGGTCGCCATCACGTACGGCAGCAAAAGCGGCACGACGCCAAAACAATGTTTGATGAGGTTTACTATCAATTGACTTATTAATGAATGGCACTAAATCAACACCATCAAGTTTGTTTTTTCCTACGGGCTTTGCTTTAGCTGCGGCTAATGCCGTCGGTAAAATATCAAGTGACGAGACCACGTCATCGTATTGAGTGCCTGCTTTAATATGGCCCGGCCATGACATGGTAAATGGAACTCGCACGCCACCTTCATACAGGGTGCCTTTAACGCCAGAAAAGGGTTTATTAATTGAATAGTTATAATCTGAAGGGCCACCGTTATCATTCAAAAACACCACTAAGGTATTTTCTGTTAGCTGCAAGTTATCAAGTGTCGACATCACTTGGCCAACAGAGTCATCCAGCGCCAAGGTCATAGCGGCTAAAGTACGACGCTGTTCATCTTTGATATGTTTAAGCAATTTTTCATGCTCAGGTTTAGCTTCCATCGGTGCATGAACCGCGGTATATGAAAGGTACAAGAAAAATGGCTGTTCTTGATAGCGCTTGATAAAGGAAATTGCTTCTTCACCTAAGCTATCGGTTAAATAGCCTTGATGTTTTTCGTCCTTGTTATTACGGCGCATTTTACGGTACTCAGTATCGTTACCCGCTATTTCCCAGTAACTGCGACCGCCACCTAATAAGCCATAAAACTCATCAAATCCCCGATTATTTGGATGAAACTGCTCCGCTAGCCCTAGGTGCCACTTACCGATCAATCCTGTTTTATAACCTGCTGCTTTAAGGTGATCTGCCATGGTTATTTCATTAACATTCATACCATTAAACTTTTCAACATCGCCTGGCTCGGGTTTAACGGGCAAGTTGTATTCATGACCAAAACGCTGCTGATAGCGCCCCGTTAACATACCGGCACGCGATGGACTGCATACAGACGCAGTCACATAACCTTGCGTAAATTTAACGCCACTACTGGCTAACTTATCTAAATGAGGCGTCGAAAAGTTAGCCTTGCCAAAGGTATCACCACTAAAGCCAATATCAGCATAACCGGCATCATCACTCATAATAACAATGATGTTTGGCTTATCTTGCTGAGCATTGCCTTTTGTAGCATTGACTTGTGTCGTATGACCTAAAAAGGACACACTTAATACAATAAAACTAGCGAATGTTTTCGCCACTTTTTCTAAGCTTAAAGATGTCATAATCATAATATTTATCTACTTCATAACTGGGGTTAAGGTGAATTCAAACTGATAGGATTTTGCGAGAATGAGAAACTCATCATGTGGCATTGCGCCCCAGCTATTATCGCCACCAACGCCCATTTGCAACTTATCAATCCGAACCGTGGTAGTGTCACTTAAGATAACGCCCGCACTGTGACGTGGTGCTTGTGTAACATTGTATAAATCAAATTTATTTAGCGGTACTGCGGTGATATTTAACGGTGTGTTGGTTGATATTTTTAAACCATTACCGTGTTCATCCGTTAGAGTAAACCAACGCACATCGCTTTTATTGCCCGACTCTTGTGGTCTTGCATAATCATGTAGTTGCTCTGCTACGTTTGAATGGTACAAGCCTATGGCCATACTGGTTTTTCTGTCGCTATAACTTGATAAAGGCCCTCGACCAAACCACTCAAGTTGCTGAAACGCTTTAGGCATTTGCATGTGCATGCCAACACGAGGCATCAGTGGCAGGTTTTCTTTAAGCGGCGTTAACTGTGTATTGATATGAATTTGCCCATTGCCTAATACACGATATTGCGTTGTCAGTGTTGCAACATTATCAGCCAGATTATGCACTGTGGTAACAACTACAGTGTGGTTACTGACTTGTTCTGCTGCAATCGATTCAAGGTCTTGTTGTGTCGATGCTGCTTGCCAAACATTCAGTTTGTAGTGCACACCCCAACCTTTATCATTATCGGTAACCGCTCGCCAGAAATTGCCCGATAAACCTTGATCTATTAAATCAATGTTGTTGATTTGATATTGGCTTAATAAACCTGAGGCTTTATCAAAAATAATCGAGACTTTTTCATTTGTTAGACTGATCGCTTTCGCGGTTTCAACTAAATTGACTTTACTTGACGATATAGTTTGTTGATGAGGATTTATTGGCGTTTTTCTTACAGTACTCACCTTATTTTCAACAGGGAATTGCTGCCAAGCAATCATATGCCCTTTAGGTATTAAGGCATTATTACCCTGGTTTTCAATGGCCTTAATCGTGACAAAGTACTCTGCGCCCGCTTTTTGTCTTAACTGTTTTAGTGGAAGTGCTACGTCAGTTTTTTGTCCGGCTTCGACGGTTGGTAAGTTTAATTTCCCCGTGGCAATAGCCTTACCATCCTCCTCTAAAGTCCAAGTAAATTTAAGGTGTGATAAATCGATAAAATCATAACGGTTGATCAAACTCACTTTAAAGTCACCTTGATCAAAAGCATCGAACTCAACCGGTTGATACACTTTCTTCACTTCATGGGCATGAGGGTTCAACGTGCGATCCGGTTGAATTAAGCCATTGGCTAAAAAGTTTTTGTTATTTTTGCCATCGTTAAAATCGCCACCATAAGCCCAATAGTTTTTACCCGCTTCATTGGTCTCTAAAAAGGTTTGATCAACCCAGTCCCAAATAAAACCACCTTGCAATTTCTCATGCTTATAGATGACTTGCCAGTATTTATTTAAGTTACCAACGCTGTTGCCCATGGCATGAGCATATTCCGCCATGATAAGTGGTTTATCAAAACCCTGACTGGCGTAATCGGCCAGCTCCTCAACACTGTCATACATGGGCGTATAAATTTCAGAATAATCCAGCATAAAGTGCCCAGTACGAGTGCCCCAGCCACCATAGGTGACTGGACGAGATGGCTCATTGTCTTTAATCCACTGAGCTGCTTTTTCAAAAGCATTACCTAACCCCGCTTCGTTACCTAATGACCATAAAATCACAGACGGATAGTTTTTATCACGCTCAACCATTCGCGCAACACGAGAAATATGTGCCGCTTGCCACTCGGGCTTATAAGCCAAGTGATGCTGCTTTTGATTTTCTTCACGGTTAAATGTTTTTTTCTTTTGTTTATCTTGTGCGGTGATAGCCTTATCATCAATTTGTTGACGCTGATCTGGCTGATTGCCAATTTGCATGTATTTATGTGATTCGATGTTCGCTTCATTTAATACATACAAACCGTACTTGTCGGTTAGTTCATACCAGTAAGCATCATTAGGGAAATGTGCTGTTCGCACTGCATTGATATTAAGTGATTTCATCAATTGAATATCTTTTTCCATTGAGGCTTTAGTTAACGTTCGCCCACCGGTGGCATGATGTTCGACACGATTTACACCACGAATGGTTACCGGCTTGCCATTCACGAGGAACAAGCCATTTTCCATAGCGAGTGTTCTAAAGCCGACATTTTGGCGAATAACTTCTTGTACTTCGCCTACTTTATCGAACAAGGTTAATTCAAGTTGATAGAGCTTAGGGCTTTCCGCTGACCAAGCAGCAACGTTTTTGAGACGAGCAGAGAAAGTTACTTTTTTGCTATTTGCTTGCTTATTTGACTGATTGCTTGAGTCAGAAGACTTTTTAGCAGTAAAAATTTCTTTGTTATTATCAAAAAGCTTAGCAACCACAGTCAGCTGTTGACCTTGTGCTGAAGCAGAGAGTGCTGAAGCAGAGAGTGCTGAAGCAGAGAGACCCGTAGAAAGGTCTACTTGTACATCAAGTTGACCATCTTGGAAGTTATTCACTAAAGCGGATGAAACCGTAAAGTCCTCAATGTGACTTTTGGGTGTGGCATATAAATAGACATCACGCTCAATGCCACTTAAGCTCCAACCGTCTTGATCTTCTAAATAACTGCCATCTGACCAACGATAGACTTCAACGGCAATTTTATTTTTTCCTTTATTGAGATGCTCGGTAATATTAAATTCTGCCGGCAGTTTTGATCCTTGGCTGTAACCGACTTTTTCTCCATTAACCCAAAGGTACATGGCTGAGTTAACCGCACCAAAGTGAATACTCACTTCCATGCCTTGCCATTTATCAGGTAGGTCTACGTATTTCACATAAGCGCTTACCGGGTTATAATTGTGAGGAATATTGGGCTGTTCTGCAGGAAAGACATAATCAATGTTTAGGTAGTGCGGTGTACCAAAACCTTGTCGTTCAACATTGCCAGGAACGGTAATATTGTGCCACTGGCTCACATCAACACCAGTTTTATAAAAATCAACTTGTCTTAATTGTGGTTTATCAACCCAATTAAATTTCCATGTGCCATTTAATGATAAAAACCTTGACGATTTTTCCACTTGATTATCAAACGCTAACTGGGCTGACTCATAAGCAAAAAACGATGCGCGGGCGGGAAGTTTATTTCGTTCAAATACTTCAGGGTTTTCCCAATCCACACTGAGTGCATTAACTGAAGGCTTTGATATTTCTTTATTTACTTGTTCGTGCCCGCAGCCAAACAAACCTACCGCTATCCCCGTTGAAAGCAGAATGTTTTTTATCAGTTGTTTTGCTGTGAAAAAATTGCTGAACTTTATAAAGTGTTGATGAACAGCTACCGATACCGTCATATGTTACTCCGATGAACTTTATCTTTTATTGTTATGCAGAGCGCTTGCTACGCTCTGGTTTATGAGCCCTGAAAGGTAAACCCTGAATTAATCAGTTAATTAGTACCCAGAGGTAACAATTTCAGTTAGACGACGCTGCAGCTTTTTAACCAGCTGTGGATTTTTATCCGCTAGGTTATTTTGTTCATTGATATCTTTATTGAGATCATAAAGCTGTGGGCTCTGAGAAAAACCGCCTTCAATGTTTTTATGGGCAAGAAATGCAGCAACATTATTGTTTTTTACTGGCGCGATATATTTCCACTGGTTAAATCGAAGGGAATTGGTTGCCACTGACTCTTCAACCAGTTCAACACGTGCATGCTCTTTTTTACCTAACAGAGCAGATAAGTGCTCTTCACTATCTTGTGCTTCCCCTTTCGCTAAAGGTACGCCAACAAGTTTTGCCAAAGAGGCATAAATATCCATTTGTGAAATCAGTACATCACTGACACCGTTCTGCGTATTTCCAGGCCAAGAAACAATGGTTGGCATACGTGTTCCTGCTTCAAAAGCGCTGTATTTTCCACCTCTAAATGGTCCCCATGGTTTATGCTCACCCAAGAGTTCGATAGCTTGATCGTCATACCCATCGGTTAATACCGGGCCATTATCACTGGTAAAAATAATCAAGGTATTTTCCTTAAGACCTAGTTGTTCAAGCTCATTTATCACTTTGCCAACCATCCAGTCCATTTGCACTATGGCATCACCACGAGGGCCCATTTTACTTTTCCCCTTAAATCTTGGGTTAGGCAAACGCGGCACATGAATATCGTGATAAGAGTGAAATAGGAAAAACGGCTTGTTTTTATTGGCTCGAATGAAATCTATCGCTTTATCAGTAAAAACGTCAGGGAAATCTTCATCAACCCATAGTGCAGACTCACCGCCTGCCATAGTACCAATACGACTAACACCATTAATGATAGTTTCACTGTGTTGATCATCAGCGACAATTCTCGCTAAGTCAGGGCGTTCAAGGCGTGTTGGTCGTGTGCCGACTTTTTCTTTATAACTGACAGTAATCGGATCATTTTTATCTAAATTAACCACGCGGGTATTTTCAAGATAAACCGTCGGTACGCGATCACCTGTTGCAGGGAGTAAAAAACTATAATCAAAACCTATATCAAGTGGTCCAGGGCTAACATCACCATTCCAATCAACATTGCCATTACCTAAGCCTAGGTGCCATTTACCGACAACAGCGGTTTGGTAACCGGCCTTTTTTAGCATTGACGGTAACGTTGCTTTACCCGGTCTGATAAGTGCCGGTGCATCACCGGGTAAAATAGCGGCATTATTACGAAAACCATGTTCACCTGTTAACAATGAATAGCGAGATGGCGTGCATGTTGCGGCAGAGCTATGCGCATCGGTAAACCTCACTCCTTGTTGAGCAAGTTTATCAACTGAGGGGGTTTCAACACCAATAGCACCGTAACTTCCCAAATCGCCATACCCCAAGTCATCAATATAAAAAATGACAACATTGGGCTTAGTCGGCTTGTCATTACTTGCTTGAGCTTCTGCACCGGCGGCTTGAGCGTTATTTATCTGCATTAAGGTGAGTAAAGTACTAGCGACAATTGATATTTTTTTAATCATTATTTTTCTCTATAAATTATTGCGTCTGATTACTAAGACGAATAACAATATATTTTCCACTATCTCGCTGTGTTTTTTCATTAAGCACTTGCACACATCATCACTCAAACATAAGGAAATCAATCATTACCACGAGCCTTGTTGTCGTTATTTTTTATGATGAAGATGGCGGATTTGAGTAGCTTATTCGTCTTATCATTAGCGCTTTAGCTGAATTCTTTACTAATCAGCTCACTAACCTTAGGTAACCCTATGAAATTAACTCACCTGCAACTGTTGTTATGCATCTTTGTTTTTATTACTGGCTGGCAATCAGCAGCTCACGCAGATACACCAAGTAAAAATGTCAGAAATGATCAGATAAATAAGCCCAATATTATCTATATAATGGCTGATGACTTAGGTTATGGCGATATAGGCTCGTACGGTCAACAAAAGATCAAAACACCTAACCTTGATAAGTTAGCGCTAGATGGCATGCGTTTTACTCAACACTATGCAGGCTCGACTGTTTGCGGTCCTTCTAGAGCAAGTTTATTAACAGGGCTACACTCGGGACACAGCCCCATTAGAGGTAATCCTAGATGGACAAATAGTGGTAAACCGGTTGATTTATCCCATCAAGACAATACCTTAGCTAAAATGTTAAAAAAGCAAGGCTATAGTACTGCTGCAATCGGAAAATGGGGCTTGTCTGAAGCCGCTGAAAACGATCATCAATCAATGCCGCTTGCTCAGGGTTTTGACTATTTTTTTGGGGTGAAAACACACAGTGAGGCGCACCACTATTATTGGCATCGATTATTTGAAAATAACCAAGCTTACTTGCTTAAGCAAAATGACTATTTAACCAATACAGGTATCTATACTCATGATTTATTTACTGATAAAGCCATTGATTTTGTCAATAGACAAAAAACTGAACAGCCGTTTTTTTTATACCTCGCTTACACCATTCCTCACTTAGCTCTGACCGTACCTGAGGATTCTAAAAAGCCGTACCAGTCTTTAGGTTGGCCCAAGCGAGCGATGAAGACCAATGGTCATTATAAAAATGATCTCGAAGGTAATACCACTTATGCCGGCATGGTATCAAGAATGGATAAAGATATAGGTAAGCTACTCAACGTATTGAAACAAAAAGGCATTGATGAGAATACCTTAGTTATCTTTACTAGTGATAATGGTCATGAATATGACAACAACTTCTTTAACAGTAATGGCCCACTTAGAGGGAAAAAAAGAGACCTGTATGAAGGAGGGATTCGTGTTCCTATGATAGCTAAATGGCCAAAAGTGATTAAAGATAACAGTGAATCAGCTCACCTTTCTGCATTTTGGGATATGATGCCGACCTTTTGTCAAATCAGTGGCTCGATAAATTGCCCTAAAACTGATGGTATTTCATTATTGCCTACCCTTGCAGGTAAGCCTCATCAACAAGAAAAACATTCCTACCTTTATTGGGAGTTTAATGAAAAACAAGGACCTATTCAGGCACTAAGACATAAGCAATGGAAATTGGTGAAGTTTAAAGATAAACCGGCAGAGCTTTATAACTTAACCACTGACATTGCAGAATCAAACAACGTCGCCAAGCAAGAGCCAAAGATATTAACAGCAATGTTAGCAATGCTCAGTGAAAGTCGTAGTGAGCACCCTGAGTTTACTTTACAAAAACTTAATCCTTATAAAAAGAAAGCGAGTAAAAACAGTAATAAATAAAAACTAAACCTTTATGATCTTCTATGCTGTAGTGGCAATATAGGGTTTGCCACTAAAAGCGATAACTCATGCCAAAGTTATACCTAGCGCCCGATTTGGCAACATAATTAACGAGCTGCTGATATTTCATATATCGCTCTGTTATCGAGTCATTGAGATTGACGGCAGAGAAACTCAACTTGAACTTATCGGTAATTGAATAGTTCGCGGTTAAATCTAATTGACCACGTGCTTTCTCTATTTCAGGTAATGTTTCAGGGCGATTATACCCCAGTGAAACACTTGCCCGGCGAACAAAGTCATCACGCCAATTATAAGCTAAACGAATACTTAAGGTGCCATCATCATAATAAGTCAGTAAGTTATAGCTATGCTCAGATAAACCAACCCTGCCAATCACATCACCTTCATCATCATAATTATTTGAATCTTCATCGGTATAGGTGTAATTAATGCCAATGCCGGTGTGAGAAAAAATACCCGGTAGATGTGAAAAAGCATGCTGCAGGCTTAATTCAAGTCCCTGAATTGAAGTACCATCATAATTTTGAGGTTGTGTTGCCAAAAATTTTCGCTCACCAATGTCTATTTCACTTTTTTGCCCCGAATCAACAAAAATAACTGACTCAAGATCTTTATAAAATAAAGCCACAGAAAATATACTATCGTTTGCATAATACCACTCATAAGATAGGTCAATATTCTGGCTTAAAATTGGCTGTAAATCAGGGTTCCCCATAGTAGCCGTTCCCTCATAGCCATCAAGCTCATCGCTAAATTTTATGTCAATTCCAGGGGATATATTACTTAAACCCGGGCGAGAGATAGCTTGATAAGCGGCAAAGCGAAGTACCACTTCATCATTTAAACCTAAATTAAGGTTAATTGACGGCAGAGAATTTTGATAGTTACCAGGCAAGGTCAACCATGAAAAGCTTGGTTTTTCATCTGCTACTTGCTCATTTCGTAAGTAACCAGATGACTCTGTATCTGTTTCAATATAACGAAGCCCAACATTGCCAAACAATGGCATATTACTTAAGTAAGTAAAAAAGTCGAGTTTGACATACAAGGCATGAGTGTCCTCAGTAACATCATATCGAGAGCCTTCATTTTCATAATATCCAGAGCCTGAGAGTGGATTGATCGCTCTGATATCATGCATAGCAAAATAGTTGGTAAAAAATTCACTACCACAACGTGTGCTGGACCAACTATTGGGTAAATTACTATCACCTACATCAATACTTTCAGAGCTAAAACAGGACAATAAATCGTTAGCAACCTGAGTGTTCCCCACCTCTTCATTTGATTGTGGATTCACACGAACATCTTGTATATCAAGAGTTTTCACTAAGCCATCAACATTAGCATCTGCCTTTTGATTAGGGTTAATATAAGCCGCATGATGGTAATTACGTGACGCGATTCGAGTGCCCACTTTTATCGCACTGAAAAAATCACCCGCAAGATCGTAAGTAATATCGAATTTAAAGGCATACTCTTTATTTTTAGTATCATCTGCATTTCTTTGCATTTGAAAATAATTCAGTTTTTCATACGAGGTACTTGCAGGGTCTAAAGTCACCAACTCATCAATATTCGTTGGCTGTTCGCCCTGTAAAGTATGTCGTGGTGACTGATAAAATGTTGCATTGGGCAAAGTTCCGCCGCCAAAATCATAGGTCAAAAGACCAGCCCAATCCGAGCCGTTAAACTCACCATTTTCGTCCCAATCATAGCCCATATTAAGCTGAGCTTGGTCGCCCTGACTTGAGCCACTTGAGGTACTGAATGATGATTCAACTAACAAGTGCTCATTAAGCTGATAGTCAATGCCAAAGGTTATTTTTTCAGACTGTCGCTCAGTATTTCTAACCGAAGGAGTACCGCCCATTCTAATGCTTGTGCCGCCTATTAAAGCACTTTCTAACATGTAAGTATCACTAGTGATACTTGATAATGTATGCTGTACTCCATCAACAGGAAATGAACGCGCAGCATTAAAGGCCATGCTCATTTGTGAGCCATATAGCACTTCAGCACTCTCAGCTTTGGAATAATCAAGATACAGGTTTAAAACACTGTTTGGTTGCCATTGCGTAGTAAAGTTTATCGAATCACGCTGAGACTGAACATAACGAGAATTTGTTCTTATGCCCCCAGAGGTGTAATAACTGTCTTTATCATTAACGATGCCATCACCATTAACATCGATGCCGTAAGCAAAATTACCTGAATCATCAACACCATTTGAATATTGAAATGGCCCTGGTGATAAAAATTGGTTATTTAATGTATTGCCCGCAGGTGTTTGTCCACCACTTCGGCGGAACCATTGGGCCGGGGCATCTAGCCAATCACCGCCACCATAAACATCAGTTTCGCTAACCACTTCTTTACGGGCAAAGTTAACAACAAAACCAAAATCACCGATATCCGTATCTCGAAAGTTCTTAGCAAAAAAACCATTCACATCCGGTGAGGTTTCACCACTTAATTGATGATATTTAACTTTTGCGGTAATTGAGCCTATATGCGGCTCTTGAATATTTAACGGTCGACGGGTTTTTAAATTAATAGTCCCACCTAATGAGCCTTCAATGCTGTCTGCCGTGGCGACTTTTAAGACTTCAATACCCGAGAATAATTCAGAGGGGAGATCTTGAAAGTTAATACTTCGATTGGCAGAGGAGCCTGAGGCAGTTTGACCATTAATTTCAACATTATTGTCAGAAATACCACGAATCTGTATTGAAGTGCCTTCACCATCGGCAGCTCTGGTCATCTGAATTCCGGTGATCCGCTGTAAGGCTTCTGCGATATTCTCATCGGGTAACTGACCAATATCTTCTGCCGAAATAGTATCTTTAATTTCACTAGAAAAACGTTTGTTATTTAATGACTGAACAATACTGCCTCTAACCCCTGAGATAGTAATAACCTCTATCTCGTTTTTAGCTTTTACCCGCAAACTTTTTTTCGTAATTTCAGCAACTTTTAAAGAGGCATGTTCATGAATCGTCTTTGCACTTAGCACTTTTTCTCTTTGGCTTTTTAATTTTGCTTGCTGACGAATAAAGTTTTCATCAATGACGATGGTGAATTGGCCATTTTCGTCCTGCTCTGCTTTTAAACCAGTTTGACTGAGCAAACGTGTTAGCCCTTGAGAAACCTGATACCAACCAACAACTTTATTGGTGGTGATATTGTCAAGATCGTTAAGAGGAAAAAGTAAGGTTATATTAGCTTGCTCAGCAAAGCTGATAATCGAGGTATCTGCGGCTTGCTTTTCAAGGCTAAAACTAATTAAGTTATTGTCACTTTGTCCAAAACTATGGGCAGATAGAAAAAATGTTACGATAAACATAGCAATCGATAGCTTGTTTTGAAAAAAACAAACGATTAATGTCCTTAATGTGCTCTTCCCTCGCTCTGTTACTGGTGTCGACACTGCAGATGTCATATTAATTGACTAGACAAAAACACATAAAAAGCCCATAAAAAATAACCACAACCATCTGAAAAAAATAATATTCCTATAAAAAACAGCTTCAAAAATCTCTATTAACTGTCAATATAAGTAGAAGCCATATTAATCAGAACATTTAACAATATTCAAGAGTTAATATTTTTTATAATTTTTACTAGCGGATTTTTTTTCTTCATTCGTCCTAGTATTAACCGAAAAAAAACACACATGAAAACAATGTATACTATTAAGGTAGTTTTATGTCTGGAGAGGGTATGTTTCATCAAGTCTATTTGGCCTCAAGAGAAAGCTTGCGACGCGTTGTCGCACGTATTGCTCCGCCAAGTGAAATAGAAGATATAGTACAAGAAACCTATGTCAGAATTTGCCAGGTTAAGAACCCTCAAGCGGTTGTTTCTCACAAATCTTTTATTTTTGCTACCGCGAGAAATTTAGCCTTAGATTACCAAAAACAATCGTACGTCAAGCTAGTGGATGGTATTGATGACTGGAGTGAATTTGAGAATATTATTACAGATGCCAGCACTGACAGTCCCTTTAAAGAAAAAGTGGCCAGCGATGAGTTTGCCGAAATGTGTGAAGCCATTCGATTATTACCCGTTCAATGTCGTAAGGTTTTTGTCTTAAAAAAGGTTTATGGCTATTCACAAAAAGAAATTGCTCAAGAGCTTGGCTTAAGCCAAAGCACGATAGAAAAACACATTTCTGCAGGTACTAAAAAATGCATGCAGTTCAAACGTAATAGAAACAAAATGAATGAAGAAGCGATGACTATGTCAAAAAATGGACTTGGAGGTGGTTATGAGTAACGTACACCACATACACCAACAATCAGCACAAGACGAGCTTATTTTAGATCAAGCCAGTGATTGGATTGCTAAAATTGACCGTGAATTATCACCTTTAGAAACCAAGGCATTTCAACGTTGGATGCATACATCGCCTGAGCACATGAAGGTAATGCTTGAGGTAGGGAAAATGTGGGACAAGTTAGACGAGCTAAATCGCCTGTCTGATGTCTTTCCTAAGTCTGAGGTGAAAAGTAAAGCGAACTCACACAAATATTTGGCTATCGCTGCCTCATTGATTTTATTGGTCAGTGTCTTGTTCTTGCAGCCAAGTTTATCGCCACTACACATGGAGCCACAATACACAGCGCTAACGACGCATTATAAAACGGAGGTTGGTGAAAGAAATACCATTCACTTACCCGACTCAAGTGTATTGCTATTAAATACCAATAGCCTAGTTAACATTAACTATAACCAACAAGCACGTGTCATTGAGTTAATACAAGGTGAGCTACATATTGATGTTGCACACAATAGCGCTCGCCCACTGCAAGTAATTGCCGGAGGTAAAGTTATTCAAGCCGTTGGCACCGCATTTAATGTTGAAGTCGTTGACGATTTAGTTGAATTGATTGTTACCGATGGCAAAGTGCTGGTTGACTATGAATCTAACGCCATGGAAATACAGCCACTTTCAAGCGATGCAATTCCTGTGGCAAAGGGCGAGATAATTAACTTAAACAGCGCATTAGCCTTAACACAAAGTACGGTTAACAAAGTTGCCTCTAATGATATGACCTCTAAATTATCATGGCGCAAAGGCAACTTGATTTTCCGGGGCGACTCATTGGCAGAAGCCATTAAAGAGATCAGTCGTTATACCGATATTTCGTTTGAATTAGCCGATGACGAAGCGCTTAGAGATATTAAGGTAGCAGGCATGTTTAAAACGGGTGACATTGCTGCCCTACTCTCAATGCTAGAGAAAAGCTTTAATATTGAGCATAAAAAAGTAGATGAACAAACCATCATGCTGTCATTAAAAAGCTAATTGTGTTCACTACCTCAGACAAGACAAAGGTAATATTACTCATTACCTTTGCACTGCTGTTAAGTTGCAGCTTTACGACTAACTCAAGCCAAGCACAAGAAAGTCATTCACTTGGCCAGTGGCCACAGGTCAGTAAACGATTGTGGGGGGAAGTAAATAAACAACCCATCTGGTTATTTCAATTAACCAATATCAACGGCATGAAAGTAAGAGTGACTAACTTTGGTGCTTATGTTCAAGCTATTGAAGTACCTGATAAGAACGGCATCTTTAACGATATTATTCTTGGCTACGATAGCGCGCAGCAATACGTTAACGACTGTTGTTATAACGGAGCAACCGTTGGTCGTTTTGCCAACCGCATCAAACATGGTCGCTATAGTTTTGATGAGCAGACATATCAACTGACCACCAATAACGGTGGCATAAATAAAATAAACCATAATCACGGCGGCCTTATTGGTTTTAATAAAAAACGATGGCAAGTCAGCCGTGTTGATAAAGCGTTGGTATTTACCTATACCTCTGCAGATGGTGAGCAAGGCTACCCCGGTAAATTAGCTGTTCAGGCCAAGTTTGAATTAAGCAATAATAATGAGTTCATCATTACTTACTCTGCCACGACGACTAAACCGACCCCAGTAAACATCATTCCGCACTTGTACTTTAACCTTAATGGCGATGGGCAAGGCAATATTGAAGACCATCAATTACAAATCAATGCCAACTACATCACAGAGGCTGAGCCTTATTTAACCGCCACAGGTAAATTATTACCCGTTAAAGATACACCATTTGATTTTACCCAAATGAAAGCGTTAGGCAGAGATATTAAAACCATTCACCCGCAACTTAAACTTGCGGGCGGCCAAGACAAACAATATGGCGGTTATGACCATAACTGGGTATTAGCTAATTACGATGGCAAGATGCGCCAACAAGCAGTGCTTTTTGAAAAAATAACAGGGCGAAAGCTGACCATTTCAACCACCCAGCCAGGTTTGCAAATTTACTCAGGAAACTTCATGAACGGCACTGTGAAAGGGAAAAAGGGTAAATTAATGGCGAACCGCTCAGGTGTCGCCATTGAACCGCAACACTTCCCTGACTCGCCAAACCACTCACACTTCCCTAATACTATATTATTACCTGAACAAACCTATTTAGAAGTCAATAAGTTTCACTTCTCTGTTCAATACTAATTGCTCGAGTTAACACTTTACTAATTATGATAGTTAGAAATAAGCTCATTACAGATTTTACTCAATCATATCAAAAGGCAAACTGATACCACAAAGCGGACTTAATTCACCGGTAAAAATACCCCAGCCTAATGACCACTTTGATACGAAACCGGACGTTCCCCACAGATATAAATATGCATTGTTTGACTGTAAATATTACCAATTAATCGAATAACCTGACTGGCAAAAATGCCACCAAAGCGGTCATAGATACTTTAAAATAAAGTACCAGTAAAAACTAACACTTCACTTTATTATCCATTGCTCTAGTATGTATAACCAGAATCAGGACGAAGTAAGGCCATACATTTTCTATTATTATGAAAAATCTATTATCCATTCGCTCCTATAGCACAAAGCCAGTTCGTCACTCACATCACTTTAATCAATTGGTTTTACCTTTACGTGGTGTCATAAATATATGTGTTGGTAATTTCAGTGGTAAAGTTGCACCGAGTGAATGTGTTGTAGTTAAAGCCAAAGAAGAGCACTTGTTCACTGCTGATACCGAAGCTAGATTTGTAGTCGTAGATATGGAAAACCTCCCACTAAATATTTCATCTTCACAACATATTGTTTTTGCGATTAACTCATCTCTTAGAAGTTACTTAACTTTTCTCGAAAACCAACTAGAAAACAAAGTTAATGCTCAATTAGAAGAGGCGATGTTCGAAATGTTCAGCCTATTGCTTGCAGAGCAACCTTTATTACCAAAAGTAGATAACCGCATTGGAGCAGCAATATCCTTCATAGAGAAAAATATTGCCGCGCAGCTTCAAATTAAATGTTTAGCTGAATCTGCTTTCCTGAGTGAGACACAGTTTAAGCTGTCTCTTATACACATCTGACGCTGCCGACGATCTACTCTGTGTAGA
>CAJXPG010000013.1 GCA_913057925.1 uncultured Colwellia sp.
ACACAGAGTAGATCGTCGGCAGCGTCAGATGTGTATAAGAGACAGGAATCAGGTCTTTTCAAACGACCTGAAAACTTTCCTGTTGATTCAGTTGTAACGGTTGCTACTCACGACACTGCAACATTGTCAGGATGGTGGCAAGGCATAGATTTGCAGTGGCGCCAGCAACTTGATCTTTATCCTAATGAGGCGGCAGGTGTAGCAGACAGAAGTGCACGTTCTGGTGAAAGAGAAAATCTTATTGCCGCTTTAGACGACTTAAACGTTATCGATATGAGTAAAAAACCACCACTTCATCCTCCGCAAATGAATACCGAATTAAGTATTGCTGTACAAAAATTCTTAGCTGCGTCACCCAGCCATATTCAACTCATTCCAATAGAGGATGCATTAGAGATTCCACAACAAGTTAATATTCCAGGAACGATTAATGAACACCCTAATTGGTTACAAAAGCTTCCTTTATTATTAGAGAATTTCTGGCAAGTTAACTCAATGAATGAAATAGCTAAAGCAATGCAAACATCAAGACCACAAAACCAATATAAGCATGCACTATCAACCACTTGAAAAATTTATTATGCGTTTAAATCAATAAGGTTTTAGGATATTTCCCTTGTGTGGACGAAGTTGATTTTTCATCTAATCAAGGGCTCTTTTAAGTCATAATCACCAACCTAAAATGATGATTTACCGTGAAGAATTATTATATAAATCTTCACATCATGGATAGTGATAACAAACTATATTATGACTGAAAATTTAAACCAATGGCGTGAAAAACAATTACAAGACATGAGAAATAATTATAATGGATAGCCTGATGTGAATCTTGATTATTTATTAATAAGTCTCAAATTAGCTCAAATAAGCCCTCTATAAATAAAACTTCTTATGTACTCTTACTACATAATGTTTCCAATGCGCACGGAGCAGTCCAAAATTGAAAAATTGAGCATTAAATCCTAGCTCAAGAATGCCCTATAGTAAGAGAGCAGCATTATCATAAAAGCAAGATATATCTATTTCCTATATACAAAAAGGCGAACCATTTCTGGCTCGCCTTTTCTATACGTGAGGTAAACGTCAGCATAAAATAGCTAGAGACTCTATTAATCAAACGCTACATTTGAATAGTTAATATTAAAAGAATGACAGAAATGGCCTGTCCCACATCTAAAATACTTTATCGTACAAAGTCGCGATTATCTAAATACATTGTAGCTCTTGATAGGCTTGTAGCAGTCTTGAGGACATAGAAGCCTCCGCTGCATGGGTCCAATGTCTAGGATCATAATATTTTTTATTCGGCTTATCCGTTCCTTCAGGGTTACCAACCTGACTTTGCAAATACTCTTTAAACTTCTCGTTAAACTGGTGAATACCTTGCCAATATGCCCACTGAGTATCTGTATCAATATTCATCTTCACAACGCCGTAACTTATCGCTTCACTAATTTCCTGTGCGCTTGAACCTGAGCCACCGTGAAAAACAAAATCGAGACTGTTGGCTGCTAGTTGATACTTTTCACTAACAAACTGTTGAGACTGTAACAAAATAATTGGTGTAAGGTGCACATTACCCGGTTGATATACTCCATGAACATTGCCAAATGATGCTGCAATAGTGAAGTACGGACTTACTTGGTTTAGTTTTTCATAAGCATAAGCAACGTCTTCTGGTTGGGTGTATAAAGCGCTATTATCAAGGTGTGAGTTATCAACACCATCCTCTTCGCCACCAGTACAACCTAGTTCTATCTCGAGTGACATATCAAGCCGCTTAAATCGCTTTAGATAATCGCTACAAGTAGCTATATTCTCTTCAAGTGGCTCTTCTGACAAATCAATCATATGGGAGCTAAACAATGGTGTACCTGTTTCAGCAAAAAACTTTTCTCCTTCAATCAATAAAGCATCAATCCAAGGCAAAAGTTTTCTATTAGCATGATCGGTATGCAAAATTACATGGACGTCGTAACTTTTTGCCACTTGATGAACATACTTAGCACCAACAATAGCCCCTGCAATAGATGCTTCGATTGAAGATAAACCTGAGCTTTTACCAATAAAAGAAGCTGCACCACCACTTGAAAACTGAATGATAATCGGCATTTTAGCTGACTTTGCTGCCGACAGCGCAGCGTTTAAGGTAGAGCTGCTACTAACATTTACCGCAGGAAACGCGCATTGATTCGCTTTTGCAATAGCATATAAGCGGTGAATATCGCTACCTGTTACGACACCTTTAGCGATTGAGTTAAATAAATGAGCTTTTGACATATGATTACCTTAATTTTAAATTACGCCACAAAGTGACCTTTAACTACAATACACACACAGCATCGATTATCAACAAACTTTAAACTATGTTAGTAATGAAATGCCAACCCTACTTAATAAAGCATAGTCATCGTTAGGCAGTTCTAGCTAGCTAATTACATTAAATTTTTAATCAATGCACACCGAGAGGTTTAAAGGTGCCATTTATAGGGTCATGATTATCAGACCCTATAAATATTGAAAGCTTAGCGAGGTTAGTTGTAGGTTGTAAGTTATGAGGGTTTGGCTTTATATCGAAATAAGGCCTTGTTGTTTCATTGCTTGCCAGAACGCGTCTGGTATTTTTGCTTCGACTAGCGAGACATTCCCCTTTACACGTTTTGGTGAGCTTGAATTTAACGCGACCGAGACAATTTCATCAAATAAGAACGAGAACTGTACGCATACTTCGGCGGGCTTAACCTGAAACTCGTCACATAAGGCATTGAATTTATCGCGCCACGCAAACTCTGCCGGATGAGTTTCACGGCTAATAGTTTTGTAGTCAAAGTTATCACTACCAATTAAAAATCCGGCATTAAATACCGCAGAATTAATAACCTCAACCCCTTGCTTACCTAACTTCTTCAATAAGGCTAACGTCGATTCACTATGAGTATACGGCGTGATGGAACAAGCAAACATCGCCCAATCAAGTTGAATGTGGTCACTGATAAAATCAATAACACTGACATCTTTAGCGCCAACACCTACTGACTCAACTTTACCGGCATCACGAAGTTCCATTAAGGCTTTATACGCATCAAGAATATCTTGTTTACGTTTTGCTAAATCAGCTTCATCTTCTGCGCCTGCTAAGTACTCATCAGGATCATGAATTGATACGATTTTCGCCTGATAATCACCCAATAAATCATTACCTTGCTGATAACAATCAAGAATTCCCTGATAAGAAATGTCTTGCACCGCATCGTGTTTAAGGTTTATCCAAGCACCTGGCTCAAAGGTAGGCTCATCTGTGGTTAATGGCACACGCTTCCAACCCAATTTATTACTAATTTTTACTGCATCTGGGGCAACATTAAGGGCTTTTAATCCAGTAGCTAAAGACTCAAGCGCAAGGCCAGCACCGTATTTGCCGGCACTATCAAATAATGGTGTAGTGTTAGTGCCCTCAATAGCAGCTTGTACTAATTGCTTTTTAACTTCACTGTCTAATTCAACAAACAGGTTACCTAAACTACTAGTACCAAATATTATTTTTGGTAATGAATACCTTTTAGTCATTTTTATACGCTCTTACTGGTCACGATATAAAGCGAGATAGTTCATTGCCTAGCGCCTTTTCATAGGCCCTTAACATTAATCCCAGCTCAATTTTAGATTGCTTCATAGTAAAAGTATTGCCGTAAATAAGCAATCACTTTATGTATTTTACCGATAATAAACACAAGAATGATTATCTATTGTTGGTTTCTGCTTATAGAAGCAGTCAAGCTAATAGACTTTCTATTAGCTTGATTTAACTGATTATCCGTTCGTAATATTACGGTGCCTAGCTGTTCATATTCTTAAAGGCCAATGTTTTTAGATTACACTAGACTCTACAAACCAACTGCTGATTAAAGCGCATTAACATATAGTCTTTATCTCTCTTCCAGTTAAGATCATCAGCAATACTGCCAACAGCTTGGGTAACCTGATTAACAAATTTACCGTAGGTTTTGTGAGTCTCATCAAAGTCGGTAGCAAAAAATACCAACCTAATGGTATCGACCAACTTACCGCCATGCCACTGACTAGTAATATCGCGACTTTCATGATGAGGGTTGTAGCCAAGAGAGATAATATCACCATTAATAACCGTACTGGCGTGTTCATCAAAGCGAACTATTGGGGACAGTCCGTTAGCTATCATGGCTGCATGTTTTAGTTGATGTTTATCATTTGCCTTCGTAAAAGCTGTTGATATTTTACTGTATAGTTTTTCAAACGGTTTATCTAAATCATAGTCAATGTCCGTTCCTTTTAATAATCTTCTGGTCATTGGCACACTAACAACCGCATAAGTCACCGCCGTTGCTTGCTCATTTACACGAACGTCTTGATGTTGATAACGCGTAGTAATATCTCTGAAAGTATGACTAATGCTTTCTTTATTATCTTTATCTCTAGCAAAGACATCCCAAGTCAGGTGCTGATGATCTCGTACCTTGAGAGCGTCACTTGGCAAGCCAACTTTCTTAGCGAGCAAGCTCACCGCTGTCAGTACTTTTTGATGAAAACTAGCAGCACTGACACGTAAATTGTCACCGGTAGCCAAAAATAAGAACTTCACTTTGTTAGAGCGGATCGCACCATCAAAGTAACCTTTAAATGTACTATTTTGTTTCGGGCTATAGAAAAAGAAAGATTGCTTGTCGGTATGTAAAACTTGCTGCTCATCGCTATTTCTCACTCTAACTAAGCGGTTATTAGCGACGAAGTTAGCATGTTCGATATGACACTCTTCAACAACATCAAAAGCGAGCTTGGCTAGCTTTTGATAAAACTTGTGATATGGCTGTTCTTGGGTCAAATCGACAACTTCACCCACTAAATCAATCAGTTCATCTGTTAATGCCATTTCAGCTATCACGTAGTGATTATCTCGAGCATTTGCAGGAACATAAACTTTTTCAGATGCACGATGTTTCCTAAGTATTGAACTTGCTCTTCTCATTTTACCCTCACTTACCAGTTGACAACCGCACATTCGGTGCGCCTTATTAATATTAAACACTACATACGTAAGTTTCCCTTGTCAATACAACAGATATAAAACAGCCTAAAACACGCACTGGCTTTATTAGAACGGGAGAATACAAGTCAACATAACCTTTTATCACTTATGATAAAATCAGCTAACACATGACAGGGTTATTATATATACTGTACACATTAGATTTAAATATTGATTAACGAAGGTAATAAAATGCAAAGATTAGCACCAGCATTGCGTGAAGATGATGTATCACATGATTTAATTTCTTTGATAAAAACCATACTCGCGGCAACGAAAGAAATTTCATTTCGTGTCGGACAAGGACATTTAAGTGGCTTAATGGGCTCTACCCTTGATGAAAATATTCAAGGTGAAATTCAAAAAGAACTCGATGTAGTGGCTAATGAGATCATTAAAGATGTTCTTTTAGAGTCTGGTTACGTCAAAGCAATCTCGTCAGAAGAGGAAGATACAACGGTCGTTGGCAATCCGGAAGGTAAGTATTTAGTGTCATTTGATCCACTTGATGGCAGCTCAAACATTGAGGTGAATGGTCTTATTGGTACTATTTTTTCAATACTACCAGCAAAAAAAGACTGTCCTGCTTATGATACCAGTATGTTTATGCAACCGGGAACTCAGCAGCTTTGTGCTGGCTATGTGTTATATGGGCCCGCCACTATGTTAGTAATGACTACAGGCAAAGGTACACACTTTTATGTCTTAGATAGAACCCATGGTGGATTCTTATTGGTTGAGCGTAACGTCAGTATCCCTGAAGATACCCATGAATTTGCCATTAATATGGCGAATCAAAGCCATTGGCAACCTGCTATGCAAAAATATATTGTTGATTTAATTGCCGGTAAAAAAGGCCCTCGAGACAAAGCTTTTAATATGCGTTGGTTAGGAGCCATGGTCGGAGACGTTCATAGAGTTTTATCACGCGGTGGAATTTTTGCCTACCCAAGTGATAGTAAAAATAGTGAACAACCTAACAAACTACGCTTAATGTACGAAGCAAACCCAATGAGCTTTTTAGTTGAGCAAGCGGGGGGACTGAGTATCAGTAATCAGCAAAGAATAATGGAAATTCAGCCAAGTGACATTCATCAAAGGGTTGAAGTGATTTTAGGCTCTAAGAATGAAGTAAAAAAATGTATGAAATATTTAGATTAGCTTAATTATAAAAATCATGGCTATAACCAATTTTTATGCACTTAATCCATGTTAGTGAATGATTGATTACTGCTAGCCTTCATTAGCCTCAGCATAACATAACCATGGCTTGCACAAGAGCAAGCCTTGGTTTCTACCCGCTAAAAACTTCCCTACAAACTCATAAACCAATCGTACATCTGACGATTTTGACTCTTTTGTGCCAAATAGACACCCAACTCTTTTAGCTGCTGGTAATTAGCATAATTTGTGATGAGTTTGCTCAGCTTATTTAGTGCCGCAACCGTTTCACCTTGACCATCTAGCGATAAAATATAGGCATAAAGGTATTGCTCTGAGCTTGGCTCAAGTAACATCGCCTTTTCAAAAAAGCCGAGCGCTTTACTATGTTGCTGGGTTCTTACCAAGTGTAAGGCATAAGCGTATTTTAACCCCGCTGCGTTCGGCAGTTTCTTCATGCCTTTTGATAAAACAGCAGCGACTTGTGCTGAGCGCTGTTGCGTTCGATACAAGTCAGCTAAGTTAATATAACCAATATCATAATAAGGCTCTATCTCAATAACGGCTTTTAATGCCTGTTCTGCTTTGGTTGCGTCACCCATTTCTAAGGCTAATAGCGCTTGGTTGGCTCTACCCTCACCTCGCCAGCTATTTACATCATTGCTAGCAAGTAACTCATCAAATGCGCTATTAAAAGCTTGTTGGTTTTCTACTGCAATTTCACTGGTCAGTAAGCTTCTTGCCGCCGCTACTCTAATAGCCTTGTATTTGTCAGATAATAAAGGACTAAGGTGAGTAACCTTATCTGCTGGTGGTAACAAAGATGCAGCACCAGCGGCGCTTAACCTTAGTAAATCTTCCTCATGTGTTAAATAAGGTTTTAAGATTTCAGCAGTGATCATCTGGGTGGTAAAGCTAAGCATTTGTATAGCACTGGCGCGACTGATCACCGCAAGCTTAGTATCAGCGATAATACTTAAGTGGTCCTCAAGATTAAGGCCTTGGCCACTATTTAGCGCCATTAAAAACTGTTTACTTGATAATAAATCGCCAGGTTTACCATGCCACTTTGTTAAATTCTCAGCAGCCCATTGGTTACTTTGATCTTGATGACATTTAATACAGGCATTCGGTGTGCCAAACTGCTCAGATAAGTCTGGTCTCGGAATTTTAAAACTGTGATCTCTTCTATCATCTACACCCATATACCGTGTTGTCGGCATATGACAATTGGCACATTGAGCGCCAGTGGATGACTCTTGATGTTGGTGATGAGATTTAACGTTATATGCTTCTCCACTATGACACTGCAAGCATAAACCATTACCTTCTGCTTTTAATTTCATTGTGTGTTTATCATGACAATCCAGACAGTTCACCCCTTTAGCGTACATTTTACTCTGTAAAAAAGAGCCATAAACATACACTTCTTCTTTTATTTGACCATCAGCATGGTAAGTTGGGGCTGAAGGTAATTGTGGAGTAAATTGGTCTAAAAAGGCTTTATTGGGGTTAATACCATCAGTCAAAGGCGATCGTAAAGAGTGACAAGCAAAGCATCCCTCCATAAAATCATTATTGCGTTTAGTGCCCTGCCATTTCGCGGTCTTTTCACCAATTTTACGTAACCACTGTCCTGTAGGGTGATTTAAAGCGGTAACTCCCTCTCTGCTCTTAGCTAGATTTTCATCAGTCTTGTTAGCATGGGATGTCATATCACCATGACAAGATAAACAGCCAACATTAATATTATCAAATTGACTAGCATAGCTATTTTCAGCCTTGTCATAGTTTCTGACTAAGCCATCAGAGTGACAATCCGCACACATGCCATTCCAATTTTGTAGAGGTTGACGCCAATGTAATCTATCTTCTGGACGAATTTCTTCATGGCTATAGTTATGATACCAACGCTGGCCACCTTGTTTTTTCTCTCTAGAATCCCAAGCAAACGGCAACACCTGCAACTTTCCTTTTTCTGTCTCAACAAGGTATTGCTGCAATGGGAAGTAACCAAAAGTGTACTTTATTGGGTAGGTATCTACGTTATCATCGTAGCTAATTGTCACCTGATATTGTTTATTTTTAACAAAGAAGTGCGCCTTCTGACCATAATGTTTAACGTCAACATTATTAAAATCACCAACAACAGATGATTTGTCAGCAATTGCCATTGATTTGGCGTGATCAGATTTCTGCCATTGATGTTGCGATTCTTGGTGGCAGGCAATGCATTGTTGGTTAGTGATAGGACTATATTTTTGAAAATGGTGTGCTGTATTCTCTGCGCCATGCACTGAAGCATTAATAATAAAACTACCCAAAGCGATACAACATAAATAAAAGAACTTCAAAATTTACACTCACCTTAATCTATTTATTTTTATAAAAATACTTCTGAATGCCGCTATAAACGAAAGCTTAATGTGCAGCTTGACCTGAAATTTCCCTGTAAAGAGCAAGTTATCCAACAAAGGTACTTAACCTTAAAAAGAAAGGGCTTAAGCAAACTATATTATTTATATTTGCTTAAGCCCTAATATTCAACGATCACATAACACAAGTATTTATTTACGCCGTCTCTTCAAGACCATGAGCCGAACGTAGTAGTGTTGTTTTTGATGTATTTAAATGCGTTTCCATCGCCGCTAAAACACCTGAGGTATTGCGTGCAAGTAATTGAGTGATAATGGCGATATGCTCTTCTATCGCCACTTTATTACGATCTCGTTCATCACCTTTATTCCATTGATAATGGTAGTGACAAATTAAAGACACCACATCAAAGAACTGCATAAAGAATCTATTGCCAGAAGCGCGCTGTACTATGTAATGGAATTTGCGGTCAAGCTCACTTAATTCAGTATAACGATTATCGACGTCAGCCAAAACTTCCATATGTTTATCTAACAATACCGATAATTCTTCCCAAACAGGATCATCTGCAGGGGTCGCCATTAACTGAGTGATAGAGTTCATTTCAAGAATACGTCTAAATTGCACTAACTCTAAAGCAAATTTTTCGTCAAACTTTATCATTTGCCATTTGGCACGAGGCTTTTTCTCAATCAAACCAAAACGAGAGAATTTGATTAAAAACTCTCTTACCGTAATAGTGTTACAACCCGATGATTTAGCTAACTCAAGCTCAGAGAATTTATCCCCCGGAAGCAGTTTACCGTGGTTAATTAAATCTAAAAAATAGGTTTCAATGATTTCTTCTTTTGAAGATACGCTATTGCTAGTATCAAAGTAATCTGACTCGATAGGTAACCGAACTACCGTTTTATGGTTCTCATTAATTTCAATAACACCTTTATTGGCGAGCTCTTTTAACGCAGTTCGAATGGTAGTACGACTAACATTTAACTGTTTAGCGAGGGTGTTATCTTTTAATATAATGTTATTGACACTTTCAGCTTCTGAAAAAGATTTCAATATGCTGTTTGCGGTTGTTTGAATCAGGTGACTTTGCATTATATATCCTTTATATAAAGTATTAATCAGTACTTATATTTTTGTTGTTTATAAATAGTAACATCATTTAAGTGTATTTATTAAAATATTAGATGTTTTTATCTGTAAATAAACAAAAAAGTTAATAGATTTTTCATTCTGCGCCTTGATTCAATAATATTATGCTTTAAATATCTATATTCATACGACTGAAACCTGTAACTCCAGCAACAATTGCTCGCCGCTAATTTACGTTAGAGAACTAGATATGGCATTTATTATTTTTTTAGGCTGGCTAAGTAGATATCCATCCGTTTACTACCAATAATTGCAGTTATTTCATTTTTCTTTTGAGCTTTGATTGGCTTACTGGCAGTTTTAAAAGCCCCCTTGTCACCTTTGTAATCACGTTTAACAGACTTAAGTAACTTTTGCTCCTCTAGCAATAATTGATAAATCTGTGCTTTTTCATCATCACTTAGGGGAAGCACTTGGGTATAACCCGCCATTTTTTTCTGAGCTTTCTTTTCTGATTTATCTGCCGCGTGTGCGCTAAAGGTAAACATAGCGACAAGCAACACTGTACAAGTCAAAATTATTATATTAGTTTTCATACTTTCACCTACTTTTTAGTTTTAGTTTTGTTAAGCAAAGTATGAACGTTTCTTCCGCGTTAAATGTCGTTTGCTTTTTAAAGCAAACGACATACGGTTTAAACGCTCATTAATTGAGTTGTTACCCTACTCGGTAAACTCTGCAAAGCTACCAACCCGATTTTTTAACTCTTGAGCAAGCTCTTGTTTTAATTGCTCAACAATTTTTTTATTTTCTGGGTTATCAATAACATTATTTCTTTCTTTTGGGTCATCTAAGTAACGGTAAAGCTGATCTTTAGCAAAGTAATTTTCTTCACCATAAGTTTTAACAACCAATGCTTCTAGTCCTCGGCCACCTGGTGTTCCCCCCATGTGCATCCAAGGTAAATCTTTGGCACTTTTACCTTTACCCTGTTTCAATTTTTTACGCTCTGACATTGGCATATCAAGCTTTTCTTGAGGCACACGATAGGCAATGTATTTCCAACCGTCTTTAATAATTGCACGAGTTACACCAATCTCTGAAATCAAACTGTCTCGCCACTCGCTATTATCACCTTGATAAAGCGGTACCATCGATTGACCATCTGTTTTAGGTGCAGATTTAACTTGTGCTAACTCATAGATAGTTGGTGCAATATCAATGTTGGCAACAATGTCATCACTTCGACGACCGCCTTTAAATTTATCGCCAAACCAAACAAATGATGGTGTTAACGTGCCGCCTTGATACATGCTGCCTTTGCCGCCTTCTACGCCGTGATCGTTAAAGTAAACAATAATGGTGTTATCAAGTTTGTTGGTTTTCTCTAGTTTAGAGATTAACGCGCCAACAGCATCATCTAGCCATAAAACATCGGTAGCTCGTTTCTCTAAGCCATGTTGTTTAATTCTTTGGGTGATACTGTCACGTGAAGGTTGTACCTTAGGGATATCTCCATCAGCTAACAAGCCAACAGGTGTCATGCGTACATCACCTTTATATTTACTACCTTGCTTATGTGGACCATGCTCTAGTGTAGTGGCAAAATATAAGAAGAAAGGTTGTTGCTTTTCTTTTGCAAGATCGAGGAAGTTCATCGCTCCTTCAGTGATCCAATCTTGGTTATGAGCTTCTAGTGCTTTAGGATATTGTCCTGGAACATTACCGGTATAAATTCTATCGGCAAAATCAAAACCGTTTTCTTTATAGGCATGGATTTGTGCTTGTTGATTTTCAACTAATTGCTTAATAATCTCAGGTTTAGTGACATCGGCTTTACGACTAATTTTATTGGGAATATGGCTTTCAATCACATGGTTTTTACCAACACCACCAGTGAAGTAACCGTTTTGGCTTAATGTTTTCGCAATATTGTCATTTTTTGGTTCAATATGCGTATTAAAAGCAACATTGGCTTGACCGTATTTTTTAAGATCTTTAGTAAATCGGCTGTTAGTTGCACGACTAGCTAAGTTGCCTGTTAACACTGAAAAACGACTCGGTGTACAAACGGTACTGGTTGCATACATTTGATCAAAGATAATACCTTCACTCGATAAGCGATCGATATTTGGCGTAAGGTTTAATGCTTTACCGTTTTCATCACGCCCTTCTTTTAAGTAGTTAAAATCAATACGGTGTTGATCATCAGTAACAACTAAAATGATATTTGGTTTTTCTGGGCTTTGTGCATAAAGCGTCGCAGACGTTAATGAAACAGCTAATAACGTGGTTAGTTTTGACAGGGTACTTCGCATAATTATTCTCTAAAATTTATCAAAAAGTATTTCTATAACGCATTGTGCGCTTTACCTATAATAAACACACTTTGTATTATTAAACAACAGTCTTTACAAAATCTTTGCATTCAGACGTTGGTTGGTAAAATAAAAAGCCCACCAAACCTGATTCACTTCGGTTGTAGCGGACTTTTAATGCGTTAAATGATGAATGCTATGGCTTATTTAGTCGGCCAAGCATCTACTGGTTTATAGCTTGAATCATTGTAGTCAGCACCGGTGTGACTCTTTTCTGCCGAAACTAAAAAGGCTTTCAATTTCTTTTTCATTGCCGATGCTCGCTCTGGGTGTTTATTGATGATATCAGTGGTTTCACCTCGATCATCTGCCATATTATATAGCTCTGATTTTGCTTTTTTCCCCATGGACATAACAAGCTTAAAATCACCATCAATTAACGTTGCAGTCTTACGGTGGCGAAATGGGATTGGCTCTGGTCGCTTAAAGTCTGGCTCACTGCCGTTCAATAACGGTAAGATGCTCACGCCATCAATAGGACGGTTATCAGGCATTTTATAGCCAACTAAATCAACTAAAGTAGGTAAGTAATCAAGCGTTGACGTAGGTTGAGCCATAACACTGCCTGGTTTAATTTTACCCGGCCAAGCAATAACAGTAGGTACTCTTACACCCCCTTCATATAACGAACGTTTTCTGCCACGCAAGCCATCAGTAATACCGGCATACCTGTCTTTACCTTTTTTAACTTTGTCTACCTCTGCTGATGACTTTTTACCTTCGGGACCATTATCACTGGTAAAGGTAATCAAGGTATTATCCGCAACACCTAAGCGCTTAAGCTCTTTTCTTAATCGGCCTATTTGTTCATCCATTTCAGTAATAGAGCCGTAGTAATGCGCTACACCGTCTTTTACACCTTTATCTGTATAATATTTATGAAGTTCAGGGCTAGCATGTACTGGCGCATGAGGGGCGTTAAACCATATCACCGTAAAGAAAGGCTGCTTTTTAGCAACAGCTCCCTCAATAAATGGTAAAGCTTTATCCATTACGATACGTCCAGCTCCACCTTTATAGGCAGGATCATCCATATTCACTGGCACACCATTAACATAGAAAGGGTTTCCTCCACCCCCGCCTTTCTTCTTTTTCTTCTTTTTAGGTGTTGCATTAGGATCTGTCCAAGTGGCAATGGAAGACTCAACAACGAATGATTCATCATAGCCATGCCAAGATGCAGGGGAGTAGTTTTCAGCAGGTTTTCGCTTATCACCCTTAGAAGAATCTGTCTTACTCAATGTACCTAAATGCCATTTACCAAAATGACCTGTGGTATAACCTTTGTCTTTTAATACTTCGGCAATGGTAATTTCTTGTTTAGGAAGATGACCTATGTTCGCGCTAAAAATACCATAACGAAAATAATGACGACCAGTAACAAAAGTGCCACGCGTTGGAGAACACACTGGGCCACCCGCATGAAAATTAGTCATAACTGCGCCTTCGTTGGCAATTTGATCTAAATTGGGGGTTTCAATAACTTTATTACCAGTAAACCCGGTATCTCCATAACCTAAATCATCTGCCATCATCAAAATGATATTAGGGCGCCTTTCATCAGCAATCGCCGATGTTGCTGAGCATAAAGCCATCAGTGCGACTAAGCCAGTCAGTTTCTTTGTTATTTTAATCATATCGTTATCTTCTTCTTGTAAGTGCTTGTTCATTACGATAGCAAGCAATAAAGTATAATTTGTATGCCTTGGTAATCATTGTGAACAACAATAAATGTACTAAATTTTTACATTTTTGGTTAACAGTTTTTGCCACTTCTTCAGTGACTTTTCATCAATTTCATCATTATTTGCAATAGCTTCACCATGGCTTCGCCCTTTAGCTACATAGGTAGCCAATAACTTTGTTAGGTTACCTACCACCTCAGGATTCGCTGCGTGCACACTAACCCGCTCAGTTGGATCTATTTGCAAGTTAAAGAGCTGAATATCGCCAGCCTCTTTAACTGGATTGTGTTTATCTTTCGGGTTTAAGCGACGCGTACCACCAGCTTTATGCAAGACTAACTTCCATTTACCTTGAGCGATGGCGTAGTAGCCTGCATCAGAGTGATAAACAACACCGCGCTTTGTTTCAGCTTGCTTTTTACCTGCTAAAACAGGTAAAAAGCTCACGCTGTCTTCGCCCGCATTGTCGGCAAGTTTTACGCCTGTGATGTCCGCAACAGTTGCCATCATATCGACCAACGAACCATGGTGATCTGTTTTAGTTCCGCCCTTAACTGTATTTGGCCAGCGAACAATAAAAGGTACGCGATGACCACCTTCATATAACGAGCCTTTCAATCCACGATAGTCCATGCTAGAAAAGTGCCCTTTAGCTTGCATTGGCTCTAGTTTAGAGCCAGGCGAGGTACCATTGTCTGAGGTAAAAACAACTAAGGTATTGTCAGTAATATTTAACTTATCTAAAGCACTCATTAAGCGACCAATTTCATGATCCATTTCCATAGTGAAATCACCATGTGCGCTCAAGCCACTTTTGCCGATAAACTTGTCACTAGGCACAATTGGAGTATGTGGTGAATTTAGCGGCACATAAACAAAGAAAGGCTTTTCAGGGCTCGACTTCTGCTGGTGCTCGATCCAATTTATCGCCTTATCAATAAAAGTTTTTTGCACTTGGTCTTGTTTAAAGCCTTTTGCTGCCCAGCCGGTTTTAGCGCCTTCTAACCCGAAAGCTTTAACTGACTTTTTATCTGTTAAATAAACCAAATCACCTTGTACTTGTGTATTTTCAATATAAGCATGGGGCGACATGTTAAGTGAAGCAGAGATGCCATAATAATAGTCAAACCCATTACTATTTGGCCCGTTGCTTATAGGTTTGGACAAGTCTGCATTTTTGCCATAGCCACGATGAATTTTTTTACCATCGCTACTTGCCATATCCATGCCTAGATGCCATTTTCCAGTCATGGCAGTGGCATAACCTTGTTTCTTCAGCAGTGATGCAATAGTTTCTCGCTTAGGGTCAATCATATGTTGACTGTAGCCACCATAAACGCCATTTTTCAGACTTGTACGCCAAGCATAGCGTCCTGTCATAATCCCATAACGCGTTGGTGTACAAACACTTGAATTAGAATGCACATTACTAAATGTCATCCCTTGCTCAGCCAATTTTTTCAGGTTAGGTGTGGGGATTTTCCCTTCGGAGTTATAAGCTGTTGTATCTCCTTGCCCCATATCATCTGCCAAAATATAGATAATATTAGGTTGCTCAGCGGCACTAACATTGGCGGTAATCGCTGATAAAACCAATGCACCATAGAGTACCAACTTTTTTGGTGAGGTAATTTCCATTAAAATGCCTTTAGCTAGCGCTACGTTATGCTTTATGTTCATACAATTTCCTGCTCCCAAAACTCAAGTAAATATCTAAATAAGCGGCTGTGAAGCTCATGTTGTCATCACTGCAACAATAAAAATGCTCATAAGCTACCGCTACAACAAAGGTTATTATTAATTTAAAGCAACCTTTAAGTCGTAATATTACTTAATTATGCGACAACAGTGATTTTATTATGTAAAAGACAATAACAAGTCGAAATGTAAAGATCAATTATTGGAAAAGCTTACAATTAAGCATCAACAACAACCCAACTCTTTGATTAAAAGAAAATTAATCAACCAAGCTAAAAAAAACACAATGTAAAAGCCGCTGTTTTTTACATAACTTTACATAGCCAAAACTATACGCAGTGCGTTAACCTCAGTACACTAAAATGACTGTTATAATTAATAATCAAACTAAAGTGCTTTTCTAGTGAAGTACTTTCATCGATATACAACAATACACCAACAGACTTCTTTTCCACTATTGGATAAAGGCTAGACTTAACGTCAACACTACTGGTTACGTTAACTAAAGATGAGCATAGATATGACAACAAACCACCATCACTCGCAAGATTTAATGGCCAGCATTGATAAGTTACGAAAAGAAGTAGCGAAAGTTATCGTTGGCCAAGAAGAGTTAATTGAACGACTAATCATTGCGCTGCTGTGTCAAAGTCACGTATTGATCGAAGGCATTCCTGGCTTAGCAAAAACCTTAACGGTAAATACGTTAGCACAAGCCTTAGGGTTAAGTTTCAATCGCGTGCAATTCACCCCCGATTTATTACCCGGCGATTTAACTGGTACGCAAATATATAATCCAAGCAATGGTCAGTTTGATACGCAAAAAGGCCCTATCTTTGCCAATATTATCCTAGCTGATGAAATCAATCGCTCACCCGCTAAAGTACAATCAGCCTTACTTGAAGCAATGCAAGAAAAACAAGTTACCTTGGGAAAAACGATTCACCCATTACCTAAACCTTTTTTAGTATTAGCAACCCAAAACCCGATAGAGCAGGAAGGTACTTACCCGTTACCTGAAGCGCAAGTTGACCGCTTTATGTTTAAGTTAAAGGTTGTTTACCCAAGTTTTGAAGAAGAGTTAATCGTATTACAACGCATGTCTACTCCTAACCGCGATAAACCAAGCATTGAACCGGTATTTAATCTTGATGAATTAACTTACCTTTGTAACAAAGTCGGCGAAATACATCTAGCTGAGAGTTTAGAAAAATACATTCTGCATTTAGTGACAGCAACACGTAAACCAAAGCAATATGACTTAGCAATTACCGATATGATCCGTTTTGGTGCTTCGCCAAGAGCAAGCATTAATTTAGCAATGGCAGCTAGAGCCTATGCGCTGTTACAAGGTCGAGATCATGTTCAGCCGAGCGACATTCGAAATTTGGCTCCTGATATTTTACGTCATCGTATTGCTTTGAGTTATAAAGCCGAAGCGCAAAATATAGATTCAGATCAGTTAATTGAACAAATCCTCGCCCATGTTGCGATCCCCAATGATTAACGCGCAACTTAACGCTGAGGTTGAAAGATGTTAGATCACTTTGAACAGCGTTTACAGCAATTGCAATTATATTGTCGCCATAAAAGTAACCACCTTTTATCGGGGCATTACCATAGTGCGTTTAAAGGTCATGGTATCGAGTTTGATGAGGTTCGCCCTTATAACGTCGGCGATGATGTCAGAAGTATTGATTGGAATGTTACCGCCCGAACAGGTGAAGTACATATAAAGCGTTTTCATGAAGAGCGCGAACTTAACCTTCTTTTTATTGTCGACCACTCACCATCCTTTGCTTGGTCAAGTGCTGAAAATAACCGCCTGTATAGTGCAGCGCAGTTTTGTGGTCTATTAGGCTCAGCAGCATTGGCAAACAATGATCGCATTGGTTTATTGCAATTTAGTGACGAGGTGAACGATTATTTACCGCCAACACGGGGGAGAAGTCAATTAATGCGCTGCTTGAGTAAAATACTATTACCGCCTGCTCAAGTGAAGCACACCTGCATTAACCAAGTTTTAAAACATCTAGGTGAACTCAGTCTTAAACGCTCAATCGTCGTATTGATTTCAGATTTCTTTACCGAAGAAACCTATCAAGAAAACTTGGCTATATTAGCAAGAAAGCATGAAGTTTTAGCAATTGCACTAGATGATGAAAAAGAGAAAAGCCTGCCTTCACGCGGTTTATTTCAACTTACAGATAGTGAAAATTGTCAACAACAAACCATTGACTGTAATAATAATCATGCACGTGAACAATATCTGCAAAACATGCACAAAAGGCTCAAGCACCGTCAGGCACAATTTTCCCATTGTGGCGTCGACTTGTTAACTCATGGTTTATCTGACGATCCGATAGAGACATTGCTCGCTTTTTTTCATACTCGTCGTCAACGAGTTGAAGGAGAAACAGGTGGTTAAATTATTCCGGTTAACAGTCAATATTCGCCTTTGTTTACAACTTACTTTCTTGCTCACTTTATTGGTTATTGCGAACAAATCACTCGCCATTGGCATTATTTATGATACGCAAGTTACCGTCTCACAAAGTCCTCTTAAATTAACGCCTGGGCAACAACTGACGTTAACAATTGCAATAACCTACCCTAAAGACGGTGAAATATTCTTTGATGTTAATCAGGTAAATTGGCAAGCTTTTACGCTAATTAACCATCAAAAAAGCGCGGTAAAATGGATACCGAACTTCATTAACCCTGACCGTAGTACGGGAAGTTGGCAGGTAGAGTATATTATTGATTTAATTGTCCCTTTAGCCGGAGAGTACCAACTGCCTAATATGATTTTGCATCGCTATCTAGGGCTGCAGCATCAAAAGCAAGTCGTTCAAACACCTAAGATAGTAGTAACATCGAGTTACCCGACATCAACGCTAAACAAACAATTACAACCCATTGAAGCAATACACTTATTAAACGAGGAAGAAAGCAAGCAAACTAGTCTATTATTTTTGACCGCTTTTTTAGCAATATTGCTACTAGTATTTCGCTTACTAAAGGGGCAAAAAAGCACCAACAACCAAAGTAAACACGGTAAAAATACTGCAATCAAGGCCGCAGCTCAGACACCAGCGCAATTGATAGTGCGAGCAAATGAAAGTAATGACTGCCATTGGGAAGGCTTACGCCAATGTATGTTGGTATATTTAGGTTTTGATCCACTTGCTGAACGTATTAACGACGAACATTTAGCACTAAGCAATCGCTATATTTCTGCTCGCTTTGCTAAAACAAGCAAAGCCACATTTATAGCGCTATGCAAACAATGCCAAGATACTACTAACTTGACTGATGACCAAGCGAATAGCGGGAGTGACAATGCTCAGTTTTGAATATCCGTTCGTGTTGTGGTTATTATGCCTGCTACCAATATTTGGGTTTGCTTTACGGTCTTCTCATGGGCTAAGCCAGCACGATTTCTCTAACGTGTCCTTATTAGCGGGTTTAGGACAGAGTAACCGACAAAAGTATTCGTCTTTGATTGAGATTTTATATTTGCTGGCATTAGCTGCCATCATTATTGCTTGTGCCCAGCCATTTAAGAAAATACAACACTACTCAGAGCAAGCCCAAGGTATTGCCATTTCAATTGTTGTTGATGTGTCTTCATCAATGGACTTTGATATGCAGATTAACGGTAACCGTAAAGCAAGAATGGATGTTGCTAAAAAAGCACTGAGAGAATTTGTCTTGGGTGATGGTGATAAGTTAACAGGCAGACCCAATGATCTTATTTCTGTTATTACCTTTGCCCGTTACCCTGACACCTTAGTACCGTTAACCAGTGCACATGATGCCTTAGTTGATATGACCAATGAAATGACAACCTCTTCGCGTCCAAATGAAGATGGTACCGCTTTTGGTGATGCCACTGCATTAGCCGCTGCTCAGTTACATCACTATGAAAACTCATTAGGCTTAGAAGATAATAGCATTGAAAGCAAAGTCATTATTTTACTTACGGATGGCGAGAACAACAGTGGTAATTATGAGCCACTCAGTGCTGCAGCAATGGCAAAAAAATGGGGCATTAAAATTTATACCATTAGCATTGCAGATAACCAATCCGAAACACTTATCAGTAATGCTGGGCAACAACTAACACTAGACGAAAGCATAATGCCCACCGATTGGACCCTGCAAGCCATGGCAGAAAGCACCGGCGGAATTTATCAAAAAGCCACTGATTTCCAATCACTTCAAAGTGTATATCAGGCTATTAATACCCTAGAGACATCAAGCCTTCAGCGTGTGCTGTTTCAAGATAAACAAGCTATTTTTCATTTCCCTGCGTTATTTGCCTTATGCTGCTTTTTTATCGCCAATATCCTTAATGCGACCTGGTTGAGGATACAAAGATGAATGACTTTACTTTTCTTGCCATTAACTACCTATGGTTGTTATTGCTTATCCCCTGCTGGTTAGCCATTAATTATTATCATCAACAACAAAGTGTGCTCGACTTACAAGCTTTTAGGAACGTTGCGGTTAAAAAGCAGCAACAATACTTCAATAGTTTTTTAGCCTTATTAACACTTACAGCATTAATTATTGCGTTAGCTAGACCTGCTTGGGATCCACAACCTGAAGGTAGCGAGTCACCGGGACGTGATATGGTGTTTTTGCTCGATGTATCGCGCTCTATGCTGGTTGATGATGCACGACCAAATCGACTCGAAGTTGCTCGACAAGCAATACGGGAAACCATCAATGCTAGCAACAATGATCGATTTGGCTTAGTGGTATTTGCAGGCTCTACGTCTATAAAATCACCATTAACCAATGACAAAACCTTCTTTAATTACCTGCTCGACCAAGTAAACACTGACACTGTCTCACAAGGGGGAACACGCATTGAAGATGCGCTCTTTAAAGTCTTAGATAAAATGCGTGAAAACAATCAACAAAATGCCATGGACATTATCTTAATCAGCGATGGTGAAGACTTAGGCAGTCAGCCTGAACGCGCATTAAAGCAACTTAATGAGCAAGGATCACGATTGATTGTTATAGGTGTAGGCGATAGTGAATTTGGCGGTCGTGTACCCGCTCGCAAAGACTCAACTTGGCAAATGTTTCAAGGCCAAGAAGTATGGAGCACAATGCAAACAATCAAGCTGCGTGATTTAGCACAAGGTGCTGAACAAGGCATGTTTATTCCAGTGGGTACTGCAACATTCGATCTGGCCAAAATCATTGAGAAATTACGACAAGTATGGCCAAGTGAACAGCAAAATAAGGGACAGATCATTAAATACCATCAAGGTTACCCTTATTGTTTATTTATTGCTTTACTTGCCCAAATAGTGGCTTGGCGTCGAGGCAGAAAGTTTTGGTTAACTGCTTTTGCCCTGCTGTCATTTAATAGCCAAGCTTTTTATCTAGCAGAACTAGATGATGAGCTAAATGATAAATTAAGCAGTGAGCAGCACTCTGAGATAGTTAGTGCTCAAAAAAGTGAAGATAACCTGCCTACTGAAGAACAGATAAACATCTCGCCAGATCATTTAGCTCAACTTAGCCCATTAGCTCAATTTCAGTTAGCCCAGTCTCTACTTCCCGAAACACCTGAATACGCAGTAGAAGTTTATCGTTACATTGCCCAGAGCGCTCACCAATCAAAAATCGCCATTACAGCCAATTATAATTTAGCCACCAGTTTGATTTTGTACGGCGAAGCACTTAATCAACAATTAGCCAGCTTAACTGACTTAACGGATGAATTGACAGAAGGCCTAGCAAGTAATGATGACACTTTTGATTATTTTGACTCTTTTGATGAGGAAGAATTGATAGATCCGGAAATCTATTACAGCCAAGCTGCGGATATATTGCGCACCTTGTTATCACACGCACCCGAGCACTTAGCGAGTCAACAGAATTTAGAGTGGTTAATGGTAAGAGCTGAACAACAAAAACAAGCAGATCAGCAGCATTCTGCCCAACAACAAACCGCTGAACAACAAAAAAATCAACAAGATGAAAAGTCTGATCAACAAGAGCAATCTCAACAAAATGAAGATCAAGACACCGAGCAGACTGACAATGACTCAGAGCAATCAAAACAAGCACAACAAGATGAAAATCAGGCGCTCAGCCTTGGTGACATTCAATTACCACCGCCAAGCGCCAGTGCTGAAGAAATATTAAAAGCCGCAAAAAAACGAAACCTCACAGAACGTGCGCCAAAAAGTAAAAAACAAACCACTGTCGAACGCGACTGGTAAAGGTCAACATTTATGAAACTATTCAACTCATCACAACTAAAAAAGTCACTGGTAACCATGCTATCAATCATGCTTTGTTTTTCTATTGCCAAAGCAATGGCATATTCATCAGTACTTGATGCCAAGCAATTACCCGATTCTACGGCGCAAACCACACAAGTTTACCTACAATCTCCCAATCAAGCATTATGGCTAGGACAAGCTAGTCAGTGGTATCTTATTTCATTAAACCCACCTAACGGCAAGGCTGTTGTTAAATTTCCTAACAGCAAAACTTTCAGCTTTTTAGCAGGTAACCCTGTTGCCGTGAATAGCAATGAAAAAGTCGGTTGGGCTTACCCGATTAACATCACAGCACAAAAATCAGGTAAATTAACACTGCCTGAAATTCAGTTAAGCTATCCTTCACAGACACTAACCTCACCTGCACAACAAATAGTGGTTAAAGCTCCCCAGCTAAGTAATCACATGCAATTAACACACGAGATAAACAAAAATGATATTTATCTTGGTCAAAGTATTCGATTAACGACAAGTTGGACGTTTGATTACCCCGTAGCAGCACTAAAAGACGTTAATTTACATACGCCTAGCTTGCTTAATGAGAACTTCACTGTAGTTAACCCTTGGAATAAAGCGGATGAAAATAGCAAAAAAAGTATCGGCTTACCGGTAAATGGACAACGACAAATTGCGCATTGGGAAAACATGGAGAATAACCAGGTACGTATTTTCTTTGATACTGTGATAAAACCCAATCTTGCTGGCCAATATCAAATAGCGCCTGCAACCTTATTAACCGCGGTACTCATTAAAAACGAGTCATCTGATAATCAAGCTAGCAAGAAAAAAAATAGCAAAGGTAAAAAGAAGTTTAAAGGTACGCAATACCTTGCCTATTACAACAACCAGTTTTTTGAAGCCTTAAACGACCAAGCACAAGTGCGCCATGAATTAGCAAAAAGCACAGCCCTAACCCTTAATGTGAAGCCATTGCCGGCAAATGCGCCAAGTCATTTCTCTGGTATTGTTGGTCGCCCTGTTATTCAAGCCAGTGCACAACCGAAAAAGGTAAAAAAAGGCGAGGCAATCCAATACGCTTTAACGATTGTACATCCGGACATAGAAACACTGACTATACCGCCATTATCGCAATACCCAAGTGTTACGCAGTCATTTAAGTTACCTGCTGAGCCAAGTATTTCAATGAGCAACACTGGCAGTAGCGTGATCAGTCACAGCCTCTTTCCCCGTCGAGCCGATATCGGGGCAATACCCGAGTTAACCCTAAATTATTTTGAACCTGCAAGCGGACAATATCGTGATTTAATCATAGACAACCTGCCCATTACTGTTGATGAGAATGATAATTTTAATTTTTCAGCGGTTGAAGGGAGTAAAAATATCGTTTTGAAAAACGCGATAAAACCTGACCCAGAAGGGATTTGGGCACTGCGCTGGCAAAAACAAAATGACATTACGACCAAGGACAATACATCACTAAGCCAACAATTTAAACAACCCTGGCTCTGGCTAATACTCTTCTTATTACCACCAGTAGTGGTTGCTTTATTACTCGTTAAACCGTTAAGAAAAAGACTGTACCGGCAACGGCTAAAACACCCGGTAACACAGTTACATGCGGCTCTAAATAAAGGTGGCGATCCTCTACTTCACTTAAGTAAGTATTGTTATCTTCGTTTTAACCTAACGCCATCAAAATTTAACTCAAGCAATTTAAAATCGACACTCGCTCAGTACCTAAAAGATAATGCTAGTACAGGCCTTAAAAATCAGCATAAAAATAACGATAGAATAACAAAGTTAACCACTGAATTATCAAGCTGGTTAGCACGGTATCAAGCGCGTTATACGCAACAAGAAAATGAAATTTCGGCTGATGAAGAAAAGCAACTTATTGCTATTATTGACAATTTAGAGCGATACTTACCACGTTATCAACAAAAAGATCGCTACAGCGCTACCCCATCAATACTCTTTACCAGTATTAATAACATGGTTACCACCAGTGTTTTTCTTACCTTGTTAGTGGGTTCGAGTTATGCACACCTTACTTTTGCCGACGAATTATCCGCTCAAGACCAAGTACAAAACCAAGCACAAAACATGACTATTGAAAGCTTGCACTATGCTCATCAACAAGCTTTACAATTAAGTATTGATTCACCTCATAAAGGCCGTATTGCCCATGGTAAAGTTGCCGAGCAATTAAGCAGTTTTATTGATGATGATACGCTCAATAAAGCTAGCCTGTTTTACGATATTGGTACCAGTTGGTTTCAAGCGGGTCGCTATGGTAACAGCATTTTATGGCTACGCCGCGCGCAAAACATGACCAGTAATAACGATGTTAATGAGCATACCTTAACTCAAACATTAAACCATAACTTAGCGCAAGCAAGAGCCAAACGCCTTGACCAATTGCCAGATAACTTCTCACCACCATGGCAAAACCAATTACAGCAGCTGATAAGTTCAGTCCCTTGGTTATTTATGTCTTGGCTAGGCTATGCTCTTTTTTGGCTAATGGTTTGGCGTCGGATCATAGGTAAGGAGCTAAATAATAAAAAGTTAGCCTTAGGCATAGTATTTGTTGGGTTTGCCAGCATATCCCAAGTAACAAACTTAACTTTCAAGCCCCAGCTTAGTGAAGCAGTAATAACCAGCCAAGAAGTTGTCAGCCGAAAAGGGCCAGGGTTAATATTTTCACCGGCTTTTACTGCACCTTTGCATGAAGGGGCTGAGTTAGTGATTCTAAAAACGGATGGCCAGTGGAGTGAAGTTAAACTCACCAACGGAGAGATCTGTTGGTTGCCAAGTCGCAGTATTTCAATTATTTAAATAAACTGGCAGCTCACATTCAAAACAGCTGCGTTTAATTACCCAACTCTAAAGCAAGAGCAATATTATCGAAGCTCTTGCTCTGCTCTTTCTCTATCTCTTGCGGCATTAAAAATCAACAACTCAGCCAAGTCTAAACAAAAGACACCTCGCGATACGTAGTTGTTTGATACCTACAAAGTTTACATCTCTCTGAAAAACTTTTTCAAATAATGTTTACTCACTTGCCTTTTCACCCAGTAACTTCAATAACAAGAACTGAGGGACTATCTACCCTAACCCCACGTTGTTGAGCCAAAGTTGTTGAGCCACAGTTGTTGAGCCACAGTTTTCACCATTAAATAGTATCAAGTTGTCGCATCAGCACTTATTTGCGACAACTTGATACAAGTAAAAAAAATACCTAAACATTTTTTCTATATATTGAATTTATAGATTCAGCCACTAAAAACAACTGGATATTAAATACAATAAACACCAAGTAGATTTACCATTAATTATATTTAAGACAGTAAAATTGCACCATTACAATAATAACAATAAAAAACCAACACAAAACAAACGAATAAAGTAAATAATAAACACAGGTAAGATAATGGCTTATTTCACAAAAAAACTGATTTTATCATCAGTTATTTGCACTTTTTTAATGCTGTCACCGACAAGCTATGGCCAAAGCAGTAATGCTCAAGACGCCCCAGGGACTAAACAACCCAATATACTGTTCATCCTCGCTGATGATTTGGGTAAAGAGTGGATCAGTGCTTATGGCGCCCAGGATATCTCTACGCCAAATATTGACGAACTTGCTAGCCAAGGTATTCGTTTTGATAATGTTTGGTCACACCCACAATGTACCCCTTCACGTGTTTCGCTGATCACGGGGCAATACCCCTATGAAAATGGTTGGGTTAACCACTGGGATGCACCTCGATGGGGACAAGGTTACCTAGATTGGCAGCAAAACCAGAGTGTCGCTAAAGTAATGCAAGATGCCGGTTATGCCACTGTTGCTGCTGGTAAATGGCAAGTTAACGATTTTCGTATTGAACCAGAAGCTATGAGCAAGCACGGATTTGATGATTACGCCATGTGGACAGGTTACGAAACCGGTGTACCTGAAAGTGCCGAACGTTATTGGGACCCTTACATCCACACTAAAAAAGGCAGTAAGACTTACCCTGGTGAGTTTGGTGAAGATATCTTTGCCGGGTTTTTATTAAACTTCATAGAACAAAATAAAGCACAACCTTGGTTTGCTTATTTTGCCATGAATTTACCCCATGCACCTTACACAACTACACCGCATAAAACTAAGCTCAATAGTAAGCTTGATAAACACAAGGCGATGGTTGAATACGCCGATATTATTTTAGCAAGAATGATTGACCGCCTTGAAGAAATGGGTGAGCGTGAAAATACCATTATCATTTGGACAACCGATAATGGTACCAATAAAAGCCTTGTTGGTACCCTTAATGGCCGTAAAGTGCGCGGTGGCAAACAAAAAACTACTGAAAATGGTATTAACTCACCCTTTATTATCAGTTCACCCGGATTAATTCCAACCGGCGTGGTGAGTGATGCGCTGATTGACTTTACAGATATTTTACCTACCTTCGCTGAATTAGCCAAAACCAATGTACCTAGCGGCTATAAGCTCGATGGTCAATCCTTTGCGCCTTATATTCTTAGCAGAAAATCAGACAGTTCACGTAGCTCCATACTTTCCATGGGAGGCATGAATGAAGCACAAGTATCCGATCGAGGCATTGAAAACAAGTTCACCTTTAGAGATCGTGTGATTCGAGATAAAAGATACAAACTTTATGTAAATGCCACACAGCCCTTGTCTTATGAAAAGCTAGTTGACTTACAAGCCGACCCACAAGAAAAAGTAAATATTATCAACAGTAAAAAACCTGAGGTTATTGCCGCCAAAGCAGCCTTAATAAAGGTTGCTCAAGCACAACCGAAACGTGATAACGATCCTAAATATCGTAAAAGACAGGCATTAGCTTGGGACAAACCAATTACGGTTAAATCACAAGTATGGAAGCAGTAAAGTGAATTTTTTCACACGTAATTAGCTAAATAATTAATGCGAATAAACGTACGCACATCAATACGTTCAATTCAAAGGTTGCCAAGACACCTGAAGTATTCAATTTATATTTATATTTATATTTATATTTTATTCAAAAAAAACTAAAACCTAAAACATAATAACAAGCGGTATCACTCTATGAGAATCAATAAAAATCTGAGTAAAATAACTAGTTTTATTGCGTTAGCACTTTGCGCCGAAACTAATGCGCAAGACTACTACGTTGATGTCAATGCATCTAATGATGGCTCAGGCACACTAGTCGCTCCTTTTAACAGCCTATCAAATGCTATCACCGAAGCACTTAATGAAAAAACAGGTGGTGACACCATTTATTTGCGCGAAGGCCGTTACCAAACGCCTATTGTTATGTCAGATATTGGTGACGCCAGCAACCCTATTACCATAACCGCGTTTAATAATGAAAAGGTGATTATTGATGGCTCAAAATCCATTAGTGAGTTGGGCGGTAGTCACTGGACACCAATCGATGGCCTAAATGGCAGCTCGCCTATTTATAAAACCACCCTTTCACAAGATATTTGGCAACTCTGGGTAGATGACAAAATGGCAGTCGTTGCCCGTTGGCCTAATGTTACCCTAGGACACCCAACTGATCCCATTCATTTAAAGGCGGATCATGTCACGCCTAAAGATGGCTCATGGTGGGATTTAAACGGCACTTGGGCTCACATGAGCGAAGGCTGGAGCGAAACCAGTGGTAATGCCACCATGAAAAACAATCGTGATTACCATGATTTAGCTGCGTTAAATAAAAGCATCGCTGGTGGCTCAGTTATTTTAAACTTTCACTCTGAAACACAGTTTTCTCGCAATATCACTCAGCATACTGCCGGCACCAATGAGTTTGAATATGACAAAGTAAAACGCCCTTTTGATAAAGGCCAAGGGCACTTTATTATTGAACATAAAAATGCGCTAGATATGCCGGGCGAGTGGTACTTTGATAAAGACACTAAAGAAGTGTGGTTATGGCCGGAAGTGGGCCAAAGTATTGCTGAATTAAACAATGTGGTACGGGGTAAAGTTTCAACTTACGCTTTTGATTTAACTAATGCCCAGCACATAACCATTAAAGGTTTGACCTTTTTTGGTACAACTATTTCATGTGTTCAGTGTGACAGCATGACTATTGATGGCAACAAGTTTTTATACCCGTCATGGCATGATCGCATGTTAGGGAATCATCGCATTGTTGATGATACTCCCAAAAAAGATGCTGAAGGTTATAACGTTACCGCCGATGGCGTTGGCAAAGGTGATACCATCTTTTTTGGCAGTAATTACCGTATTATCAATAATGAATTTGCCTACAGCGATGCTACCATCGAGATGCGTCGCCACAATGACAATCGTTCTCCTGAAAACAACCAAGTAGAAAACAACTTGTTTCATCACTTCAGTTTTTCAGGTATGGCATTATCAATATTGGGTATGAATTCCAACAAAGGTGATTCTTGGCAAAAAAGAAATACCTTTCATACCCATGGATCACGCGCCATGTCAAAAGTCGCGCATGTTGATGTCAGTATGTCACGCGCTTCTCATTGGGGCTATTTTCAACAAGACGGCGTTGCTTGGCAAGCCGCGGGTGGTGAAGGTGCTGGTGGCGGTAGTGATGGCACAACGCGTCACCATTTATGGGTGCATGACTCAGTTAAGCCAGCTGTTCGCTGGGACGGTTTTGATGGTATTAATGGCACAGATCACCATGAGGTAGCGGTAAATGTCCCCGGTTTTGGCATGATTAAGGGGGATTACCACCAAGTGTATAATAGCGTTGGGGTGTTATCTCATGATCCCAACGAAACCATGTTTAAAATCCTCAATACTAATGAGAAGTGGCATAACGCGCCGGGAGATGATACTCACTACCCACGTAATGAAAACACATTAATCAAAAACAACTTGTCTGACTCAATATCAGGCCAACGTATCGGCTATTTAGCGCTAACTGCTACTGATGAGAATAACTGGAACGGTTATTTACAGAACACCCTTGCTGCCGAGCAACTACGTGATGCCATTAACTTTGATTTCAGACCTAAAGCTAGCTCAACAGGATTGATTAACCAAGGGCAAGTTATTGCAGGTATTAACGATGATGTTGCCGATGGCCTTCCAGATATTGGTGCTTATGAACACGGCGCAAGTTATTACTGGATACCGGGGTATCAATACCCAGATAAAGCAACATCACCCGTACCACGCTTGGCAACATTAAATGCAAAAACAGATGCTGACCTAATGTGGTTAAAAGCTAAAGGTGCCGTTGAAGAGAGACTCTTTTTTGGTACGTCACCTGATTCCTTAACAGAAATGGCCACCTTTACCGGCGACAACAATATCTATACACCTGGAGCATTAACACCTTATCAAACCTATTTTTGGCGCATTGATACCAAAACGGCTGAATCGGGTAGTGATTTTATTACCGGTGACATTTGGTCGTTTAGTGTTGAAAAACCGCTAGTTAGAACAAAACAAACGGTTGTTATCACTGAAGATACCCATGTAGAACGTGGTAATCCAACAAAAAACTTTGCTGATGCACTCGATCTTAAAATTCATACCACCGACAGCGGTGAGATTGATAAAGTTGCCCTATTGAAATTCACTATTCCAAGTGTTGCCAATAGCAAATTAAGCAAGGTAACACTGCGTGTTCACACAGATTTAACCGCTGCAACTAAAGGGGCCAAACTGTATGTAATGCCTGATAGCAGTTGGAGTGCGAATACGATCATATGGAATGATATGCTTGATATCAATAACTTAGGCACATTCATTGCTACCTTTGATATTGCCGCTAACAGCTGGCAAGAGGTTGATATCAGTGCCTATATTTCTGAGGGAGTAACTGAAGGAGAGCTTACATTTGCCATAAGTCGAGAGCCAAATACCAACAACCGAGCCATAGACTCTGCTGAATCAGCCTATCCACCTGAGTTAGTGGTTGAACATCAGGAAATCAACCCTGATGCGCCACCTCTAGCCCCTAAGAGCTTAACCAGTAGCAATACATCACAGGGGATATCACTTACTTGGGATGAGGTTTCAGGCGCGAAGGGATATAACGTTTATCGTCGTATAACTCCGGAAGATTTTTTTGTTACGCCGCTAAACGCAGTTCCATTAACAACGCTAAACTTCAACGACACAAAGGCTTCATTAAATACTAACTATCAATATGTCGTTAAAGCTGTAGGACAAAATGATAAGGAGTCGTATAACTCTGACGTTCATATAACAGCGTTGATGGATAAAGATATCGATGGCATGGCAGATAGTTGGGAGGATTTTCATGGTTTAGATAACAACATCAATGATAGTGCCCTTGATGCCGATGCAGACAACATAACAAACCTTGAAGAGTATCTCGCTGGTACTACACCAAATGGTGATAGAACAGATACCGACAACTCTGGTAGTGATAACTCTGGTGGTGATAGCTCTGGCGGTGATAGCTCTGGCGGTGATAGCTCTGGCGGCGATAGCTCCGGTGGTGATAGTTCTGGCGGTGATAGCTCCAGCGGTGATAGCTCTGGTGGCGATAGTACAAGTGATGAAACAAGTGAAAGTAGTGGTGGCTCAAGCAGTTATTACTTTATATTGCTGATACTTGCCGCCTTTTCACGCAAAAAAAAGCTATTGAAACTACATTTTAGCTAAACAACGTTCGAACTAAACAACGTTTGAACTAAACAAGGTTACGCTAGCGATCAATTGAGCTTAAGGTATCAGAGGAACGTTAGCTTATTACACAGGGATAAATTGACTCATTCTGCCTAAATACCCACGGCTAGCGCATTTTAGGCCCTTACTGTATATGACTTGAGAAATAGCTCTTAAGATTCAACAATACTCTTAACTTCTCTAGCGTCGCGGTGGCGACAACACCCAGAGAGGGCTATCGCCGAGCCCTCTCTGGACTCTCCCGGCGCTGCGAGTAAAACCTAATATTCCATTCAATCAGTGCTTCGAGGTGCCGCGTTAATGAACATCCCTGTCCAACGCCGCTTTTTCATCATCCTTGATGAAAACACCTGCGCACTTTCAATCATTTCAGGGTTTTACCACGCAGATTCAGCACTTTTAGCTTGTTTGGTGCTCAATTCTCGTATTTGAAAGTGTTGGGGTGTCACAAATATTGGCAATGTGATGTGTTACTGAGGTGATAAGAGTGAGTATCACAAGCATGGATGCTTGTGTTAAGCCCCATGGATGGGTTTATGCGTCTCACTTGTTTACTCAGTAATGCGGAACTAAGAGGTCTTAACTAGAAATGATGAAATACAGAAAAGCCATATAGACAGTGGAGTTTAAATGCGCTTGCCTTGCCTAAATATCTAGTACCAAGGATTGTCATATATCTTCGAGGGATGGGGAAATAGACCTTTCAAAACCCTTCAGCTGCATAGCTGTAGGGTTTTATCAAATAAGGAACAAATACAGTTGCCTTTACTCAGGTGGGAAATTCTGCTTTTGGTGTAAAACTCGCATTATTCTAATGGTTTCATTATCGATCCAATAAGAAACAATCATTGATATTTCGGGGGTAATTAGCACTCTTCCACGAAAAATGTCTCTTTTAACACCCATTAGTGGCTGTGTTAGTAAGTTCTCAACTCTAGCTACAATAGTTCGATCAGTTTTTTCTGCTGCACTTGGATTAAAATCAAAAAGAAACTCAAATATTTTTTCACGATCATTTAGTGATTCTTCTTCCCAAAAGATCATTATTTGTCTCTATTACGGATTTTCTGTTTTCTTGCTTCCATTAAAGATTTCGCTTCATCATGTTCAATAAAATTAGCTCTTCCGTTATCAAACTTGTCAAATGCTGCATTTATTTGTGCCGATAACCATACATCATGACACATAGTTTTTCTCTGCTCTTCAGCTAAACTTTCTGCAAGTTCTCGGCATGCGTCGCTAAGAGTACGGCCTTGGCTTTCAGCCATAAGCTGTGCTAAACGTTTCGTTTCTTCATCAACTCTAAATTGAATGCGAGTGTCCATTCTAAGTTACCTTAAATAAAACTTTGTACTCACAAATGTTAGCACCACAATTAATCTGTGGCAACTAACAAGCGAGTTAACGACACACTCTTATTTAGAGAAGTCAGTTTGTCATGATTGATGGACGTTATTCTTCACCGCGATAAGTTTCATCATAACGTTTGTAATCTTTATGGTTATACAGGTGCTTATTAATGACTGCAGGACTCGCTAATTTCTTTAATTCCCTTTTACCTGACTTAGTCTGCCAGTGCGGGTGATCTTTAGTTATTGCAGGTAATTGTGCCATAAAGCCATTGAACTTCTCGCGCGCTTTAGCGTGCTCTGGGTTGCCATCAGCAAGTATATAACCATGACCAAAACGGTTATCTCCAGTATAATAGAAGCGACCTTTTGCCATGTTCATCACCGGATTAACCACTTCTAACATATACTGTTTGGTACGAAATATTTGTGATGTGCCCGCATAACCGTATATCCACTCTCTATGATTATCAGACTTCCCTAAGTAAAAATCTTTTAAGCTAACACCATCAAACTTATGATTTTCAGGCACAAAGTCCCATGCTCCTGCAATATCAATTAAGGTTGGCGTAATATCTGATAAGTCAGTTAATTCATAGCTAGCTCCGCGCTTTTTAATACCAGCACCTGCAGCAATATGCACAACATGAGAACCACGTTCAACACCACGTGTTTTGGCAGTGACCGCAGTACCATTGTCTGAGGTAAAAATAATAATCGTATTGTCACTAATACCTAATGACTCAACTTTTGCGACAACCTCACCTACTTTTAAGTCCATATATTCAATCAATGATTTAAAACGTTTATCGTTTTCATCATTACTTTCTTTACCTTTTCCACTTGCCGGAGCTAGGCTGCCCTGCTCACCACGAAGTGGATTTGTTGGCATGCCTGTACGTGTGCCATGTGGCGCTACTGTTGGCCAGTAAGCTAAAAACGGTTTATTGGCTTTAACGTTCTTTTCCATAAAATCCATGATGAAATCTGCTTCAATATCGAGGCTGTAATCTGATGGCTTAGTGTCCATCAATTTACCGTTTTTAACGTAGCCTGGATGCCAGTAACGTGACGTGGTTTTTTTATCTTCCATTAAACCAGTAAACTTAGGTGAGCCTTTTAATTTAGCGATTTCTTTTGTACCTTCCCATAAAGCGTACTCATCAAAGGCTAAGGCTTCATCATGTGGCATCTGAATACCGGCATGCCATTTACCGGTAATCGCAGTCGCGTAGCCTGAATCTCTTAGTACACGACTAAACGGGATATTGTCGCTATAGACATTTTTCCGAGAATCGCCCATCCAAATCTCATTGACATAAACCCCCGTGGTATTGGCGTAACGCCCAGTCATGATTTCAACACGACTAGAGCCACATTTGGCTGTTGCATATGTCGTTTGAAAACGAACACCTTGCTGCGCTAATTTATCAATATTGGGTGTACTGGCTGCACCCTCTTGCCCATAAATACTGAACATATCAGGGCTAACATCATCAGCTAAAATTAAAATTATATTTGGTTTTGATGCCAAAGCTTGACTAATAAAGCCGATAAATAACAGCAAGGTTGTCGTTAATATGATTAAAGATTTTTTAACGTAACTCATAGTAAATCCTACTTGATTTTCAATTTAGTTCTAACTTAACAATTACCATTGACGGTGTGATGCAATGAGTAACCATAAAATTAATAAGAAACACCTACATAAAACAAGCGCATAAAAGTAAAACGTAAATACGCCATTACCAACAATTTAAGCGCTACTCCTCCATTGATTGATTCGAGGCAATTAACTCAATAACATCGATATCAATATTCATTGCACGATAGCGCTGATCTTGTGCTTTAAACGCTTTAGTGCTGGCTGTTAACTCAAAGGCTTGACCTTGTTTCAAGGTGACTTTTTGAATACCTGCTTGATTAAAGCTTAATTCACCGAGGTAACTTTCAATAAATTGACCTGAATTTTTACTGGCCTTTACTTTGTCAACAGGTGCTTGCTCGTTACCATCAAATGCCTGTAGAGCCTCTACTTTCTTCCCTTTACCTTTAAGGTTGAATGCCAACTCATCACTTGTACTAGCGATAACAAAATCTTTTTCTTTATAACGCATTTTATAGTGTATTTTTACTTGGTATTGACCTGCTTTAGGGACATCAACATACCAACTGCGCGAGAAGTCTTTTAACATAGAGCGGTAACTTTCCTTACCAAATTTCCCCTGCTTGGTGGCATCTTCGCCGACTAAGGTAATTGTGCCGTTTTCGTTGGCTTTACTATGACGAGGCACAATGGTTAATTCACCATGGTAATCTAGCTTTAAAATAGTTAAATAAGGATCTTGCTTAATAGCTCTAAGATTAATGATAGTATCGCCACCTTGTTGGATTACTGATAATTGACTATCACTATCCGTTAACAAACTAACTTGCTCTACAGCGTTTTCTAAGCCCGGTAATACTAATTTGTTATTCTGCGGCCATTGATGAATATGCAGATATAAACTTCCAGCTTTGGTAGATACTTGTCCCCAGGGTAATTTAAGAAATGGGTTTAAGCCCGTTTCAAAAATAGCCTCTTTATTTTGCTCTACCCAGCCACCAACACCGACTAAAACATCTTTTTCGTAAGCTAATATACTGCCGTCACCTTTAGGGCCGATGTTAAGTAAAAAGTTTCCTCCCATGCTAGCAATGTCTGAAAGTTTTGCTACTTGTACCGCTATTTGTTCTTCAAGTGGCAAGCCTGTAACCCAAGATTTGTAACCCCAAGTATGATAAAAAGTGCCTGGGGTTTCCCAAGGGTATTCAGTGATTGGCGAATCGGGTACATGATTATCAGGCATGGTCAAAAAGTCCCCCTGATTATTCATTACTCGGCCATTAATTAAGGCATTAGGTTGATACTTCTTAACTATCTCTCGAAAACGTTTGCTTTGCGCCAGCGTTGGCTCGCCCATATCAAAAAATACTTCGACAATTTCACCGTAATTACTCATTAATTCTTCAAGCTGCGCTACTTGGAAATCTTCATTGGCTTTTGATACTTTACCAAAAACACTGATCTTGCCATCAACTGGATTACGCTCGGGGTTCGGGCCATTAAAATGCCAATCTGGCGTTGAATAATATAAACCCAGTTTTAAACCATGGCGCTGACAAGCATCACTAAGCTCTTTTAATATATCCTTTTTGTAATCGGTATAATCAACAATATCAAAGTCGGTATGTTTGGAGTCAAACATGGCAAAACCATCATGATGCTTGGTGGTTAAAACGATGTAGCGCATACCCGCTTTTTTAGCGAGCTTGGCAATCGAGTCAGCATCAAAGTTTTCAGGATTAAAGTTTTTAACCACGTCCTGATAATCTTGCTGTGAAATATCCGCATGACGTTGAATTTGCTCACCTAGTTTTTCTATTTCTTTCCCTTGCCACATGCCCGCCAAATCAGCATAAGCGCCAAAGTGAATAAACAAACCAAATCGCATTGCTTGCCATTTGGCAATAGCTTGCTCGGTTTGTTTTTGCTGTTGAGCGCTTTTATCAAGCTGAACTTTTGTCAGGGTTAGAGCTTTAGCTACCTCAGCATCTAATTGCTGCTGACTACATCCGGCTAATATCAATACAGACATTACACTGCTGATCATTATTTTCTTGGTTGATTTAGAAAACATAAAATCCTTCAAAGCTGAATCATAAAAATACTTATTGAGGAAAATCACTTATCATTTTCCTTAACAAACCACACAAAGTGCACTTTATATCCAATAAACACTCACTTCAAGTATTCTTGTTTAAACACTATATAAGGTAAAATTCTTCTCAACATACTGTTACAGGTAGATTTTAACTAAAAAAAATATCAATCCCGCACTAATCTACGGAATTTTAATTTGTATCAAGGTGTCGCAAAAAACACCGTTACGACAACTTGATACAAAACGCACAGTAAACTGACTAGTTCACCAATCGATAACAAGGTTAATATTAATAAAAAACACAGCAAACTTGTCTGAGTTTAGATTGCGAGCACACAGTAATACCGCTTGAGGTATAAAAGTCAGTTCAAATCAATCGGGCATACTTAACCAAGCATAATCAACCAAGTGAGAATCACTTTTCTACGATTGGGATACCAGATGAAAAAGCTAACAAGAATAATGACAAGCATATTAACCGCTTGCGCGGTATCGTCATGTTCATCAACACAAAACATTGAAGCAGAACAAACGGTTGCTACAGCAAAATACGCCCAAGACTGGCATTCATTATCGGCTCATGAAGCAGCCCCACAGTGGTATCAAGACGCCAAGCTAGGTATTTACCTACACTGGGGCGTTTACTCAGTACCAGCATTTGCCAGTGAATGGTATCCAAGATGGATGCACGTTGAAGGCCGTAAAGAAAACAAACACCATATTGAAACTTACGGTGAATTAAATGCATTTGGTTACCATGATTTTGTGCCTATGTTTAAAGGTGAACACTTTGATCCACAAGCTTGGGCTGAATTGTTTAAAAAAGCAGGGGCTAAATTTGCTGGCCCGGTAACTGAACACCATGACGGTTTTGCCATGTGGGACAGTGATATAACGCCATGGAACGCTATGGATAGAGGGCCTAAAGTAGATGTGACAGGTGAGCTTAAAAAAGCTATTACCGGCGAAGGTATGAAGTTTATTACCACCTTTCACCATTCAAGACAGTTACAACGCTACAGCCCTATTAATAAAAAAACGCCAAACAAGCCCAATGAACGATTCGGCGGTAGCCATTTCCCTTACTTTGAAAATACACCGCCAGCCAGTAACGACCCAGAGCTTGCTTTATTATACGGTAACTTACCTGAAGCCGAATGGAATGAGAAAGTTTGGTTTGCTAAGTTAAAAGAGGTAATTGACAAGTATCAACCTGACATTGTCTGGTTTGATTCTTGGTTACATTTAGTGCCAGAAGCATACCGAAAAAAGTTTGCTGCATATTATTTAAATGAAGCTAAAAAGCTTAATAAAGAAGTGGTTATCATCAGAAAACAAGATGACTTACCGTTATCATTTTCCTTGGATGATTTAGAAAAGTCACGCAAAAACCACATAGGCGAGCAGCCATGGATGACCGACGAAACTATCAGTAAAGGTAGCTGGTCTTACACTGAAAACTTACGGGTGAAAAAAGCGAAAGATGTGTTACATGTGCTTATCGATGTGGTTAGTAAAAACGGCACCATGCTGCTAAATGTATCGCCAAAAGCCAATGGTATTATTCCACAGAACCAACAAGCGGTGTTATTAGAAATGGGCGCGTGGTTAGAAAAATACGGTGAAGCTATTTATGCCACTCGCCCTTGGTATACCTTTGGTGAAGGACCAACCAAAGAGCCAGAAGGTCACTTTAAAAATCATAGAGAATTTGCCAAGGTTAAATACACCAACCAAGACATTCGTTATACCAGCAAAGGCAATATCATTTATGCAACGGTACTGGGTACTCCAGAAGGTAAAATAACACTTAACGCTTTTGCTAAGGCTGAATTAGCAAAGGATATCGGCATTGTTAAAGTTAATGCGTTAGGAACAGATGAAAAAGTAACCTGGTCACTGACCGATGATGCGTTAATTATCACGGCGTCAACTCAACCAATAGATGCCATGGCAACGGTGTTTAAAATTGAGCTTGCTGACTAATTAGCTAAACTTAATGAAGTTATTGTCAGAGAAAGCCCGACTAGATTTGCATTAACTACAGTTATCCTCTTTACAAAGCAGCCGTTAATATTTTTCATATTAACGGCTGCTTTTTTAGTTCAACCACTGAATACCGTCATAAAGCCTCGAGTATCAGTGCCACCTAATTGCATTTATCTAAACCTGCCAATTACATTTAACTCTGCCGTAATAATTCAAACTGAATAGACCTATCATTTTTGGATAAATTGAATGTTACTAACGCACACTTTTACCACTTAACAGTCGTAAAGATCAGAACGAAAAACTCCGCTTTTATGTCAGCTATCTTCAAGGATAGCTGACATTAGAATAATTGTTTTATCTCGCTTTCGCCCCCCAAGTGAGTTAGAAAACTATAAATTAGTGGGCAGAATGACTTAGCCATTGCACTACAAACAGATAGGTTCTATGAAGTTATGTGTCCCCTTACGAGGTAGAGTTGCACTCATCAATAAAGTTTTTAGGATTCGCCTCCATATCTACGCTCTTTTACCTCTAAGTTTAAGCCTCTTAAATCCCATCTTAAATATCAACCGGCGATTCAAAAATTACTGATGCTGTGCAACCACCACCTAGGTTGTTTTTTATACTAAACTGCCAGTGATATTTTTCACATATATCTCTAACTATATTAAGCCCAATACCAAAGCCTTCATATCCACGAGGTTTAGCATCAAGTCCAACACCATTATCAATAACATCGATTCGTTGTGGTGAGATAAATAAACTTACCTTACCGTTAACACTACAATTAATGGCATTTTTTAATAAATTATTAACGACTGCAGAAAATAATAATGGTTGTACGTTTAAGCTAAAATCACATTGTATTTCTTGATGAAAAATCACCTGGTTTGCTTTTATTGTCGATTCAAAACCTTGTACTATTTGATCGATAAATTCTGCAGAAATATCAACATTAATGGTATCGCTCTCTTCATTTCTCGCCATTAACAAAAAAGTATGAATTAACTGTTCCATTTCAATGACAGCATGATCAATTCGATTAGACTGCTTTTTAACTTTTTCGTCATCTAAGCGCCGTAAAATACTGATACCACCACGAATAACTGTCATCGGCGTACGAAGTTCATGACTAACGTAGCGAGTAAAAGCTTGCTCTCTCATAAACGCATCGTGGATTCTACTTCGATAACTATTGATACTCGTTAACATTTGTACCAATTCAAGCGATAATTCACCATCAACCATGAGGGGTGTGTAATTTTCTTTATCATTATTTTCTAACTGATTAGCCAAGTTAGAAAATGGGGTACTAATTCGTTTTGCCATTTTTATAATAAAAAGTGCTGCGATAATATAGATAAATAAACCAAGCCCAAAGATCACCGCTTGGAAAATCGCGAATTCGGTATCATCCCATTCTATAGCATCTATATCTTCCAAAGCATAGACAATAGCTATCCCCTTTTTGGTAATAACTTCCTGCGAAAAGACACTGTATTCACTGTCATCTTCAAAATGGAAGGTGATACTTCCCTGCCAGTTATTATTGAGTCTTCGCTTAATGGATGGTGGTAATATATCGTATTCGTCATAGATTTTAAGCATGGGATCAATTTGAATTTCTCCCTCAAAACCTTGGCTAAATAACTTAAAGTGGTAGGGTGAGATTAATGCTAAACGGCGTTCACTACTTTGATTTTCAGTATATAAAATAGTGTGATAAAAAATAGCGCCATAAAATGCTAACAGTACCATTGCCCCCACTAAATAAATATGGATAATCTTACTACTCATTGGCTTTGCGTTAATCATGATTCAGTACCATGCGGTAACCTAATTTGGGCACCGTCTCTATAATATTTTCGGTAAAAGGTTTATCTACCTTATTACGAAGTTGATAGACATGTTTGCGTAATATATCTTGGTCGGGTAAATCATCAGGCCACAACACTTCTTCTAACTCTTGTCGTAAAACAACATTGGGCGATTTTTTAACGAGAAGATGCAAAATCTTAAAACAAATAGGGGTTAATTGGATTTCTTGCTTACCTCGCCACACTTGATGGGTATTGATATCTAAGGTAATAGGGCCACAAGTCATTTGTGTGATAAAACCTGAGCCTGAATGACGACGAGTAACACTGTGAATACGTGCTTCAAGTAATTCTAAATTAAAAGGCTTAACAATATAATCATCTGCCCCTTGGCGTAGTCCTAATAACATATCCGTATGAGTATCTCGTGCAGTTAGCATTATAATGGGTGTGTTATTTCCCTCGGCTCTCAGCTGGTTACAAATGCTAATGCCATCGAGACCAGGCAACATAATGTCTAGAATAATACAGTCAAATTTTTGAGCTTGTGCTAATGATAACCCTAAGGTACCCGTAGCTGCGTAGTCTAGGTCAAAATCTGAGTCTTCAAAATAATCAAAAATGACTTCAGCAACACTTTGACAATCTTCTACTAATAATATTTTCAAGAGAGGATCCTTACCTATATCTGTATAATGAGTGTAATTAGTTGCATTTAAATAGCAGTCGTCTTTTCGTTTGATTTTTTTTCAAACAAACAGTTTTTAACAGAGGCTGTAACACTTTAAAATCACTGTGTTTTATCGCAATAAAAAAGGGTTCTTCTGCTTTGATTAAAGTTATTAACCTATCTTTATTTTCCAATAATTGCGCCTGACCCTTAGAATAAAATTGAGCACTAAAGGGTCTTTTTTTCAAATAATAAAGTGGCGTATATTGTGAAAAGGTTCGATTAAGCCCAAGTAGCTTAGACTCACTTTTGCCTTGAATAACCCCAAAGCTTAATAACGTTATGATTAATCCTAATAGTACTAATGAAATTAATGCTAAATAGTTGCTTTTCTTTGTTAATTGGCAGTTTAATGCAACCAGCACAGCCAAAGCGCTAAAACCCGGTAGTACATAAATAGGTAAAATATTACCCGCTAAAGTAAACAATAATAATGGCGATATCATCCAACACACAAGATATTTATTAATCCCCAACGCCTGATACTTAGTTTGAGGTAGCGCAATACCGCGATACTTTTTAACGATTAATCCTATGATGATAAAAGACCATGGGCTAGCACACACAAGCCAATACAGCCAAATAATGCCTCTGGGTTTAACATGGGCAGTTCCGTACAAATCACCTTGCCATCCTGACACTAGAAAACGCTGAACATGTTCGCCAATTATAAAGTACTCTAAAAATCCTGGCGTACGTATTTCAGCCCAAATATACCAAGGTAAGGTCAACAGCAAAAACACCATTATACCAGTTAACCAAGGCAAGCTTTTGATTGCAAGCTTAAAGCAGCCTTGCCATAAACTCCAACTGACTAGAGATATCCCAATCAACACCACAACAACTGGGCCTTTGATGAGCATACCTAATACTAGCGCGACAAAAAACATGTGGCCAGAGACTGCTTTATCCTTTTGACTATAGCATTGCCAATAACTAACCATGGCTAAAGTGTATGCCATTAATAACGCGCTATCGGTCATGACCATGCCTATAGCGATAATAAAACCAAGGCTTGAAGTCAGTATTAACAGAGAAAAAATAGCAGTACGGTTATTGGTTAGTGATTTAGTAAAGCGATAAACCAAATAACAGGTAAGTAAACCACAACAAAAATGCGGTAACCGTGCAGTGAACTCACTAATACCAAACCAAGAAAAACTTAACGCACTTATCCATGTTTGAAACGGTGGTTTCCCCCAAAAAGGTACGTTGTAGTCAAATTGAGGGGTCACCCAATTATTGGTTTCGAACATTATTCTTGCCATTTCACCGTATCGTGCTTCTGTTGTGTCATAAAGCGGAAAAAGACCGAGTGAAATGAGTCTAATGGAAATTAATGATAAAATTAATGCCCCAGCCCAAAACATCAGTGATGAAGCTTTATTACTTTGTTCTCTATCTGAATCAACCATGCTTTTCTGCCATCGAACTAACTGTAGTATTTCTTTCTTTATCCATAATTAAATATATCGGTCGTGCCTTGGCTTCCGCATAAATGCGCCCTACATATTCACCTAAAACACCGATAGCTAATAGCTGAACTCCGCCTAAAAACAACTGTATTAACATCATCGAAGGATAACCTGCTACGGCTTCACCATAGACTATCGTTTTTAACAAAACCCAAAGTCCGAAGCAAAAAGCAGACCCTGAAATAAGTGCGCCAGCCCACGTGGATATTCTTAATGGTTTAACACTAAACGCGGTTATACCTGATAACCCTAATTTAACCAATTGCAGAAAAGACCATTTCGTTTCCCCTGCCACTCGCTCTGGACGTTCAAAACTAAGGGTGGTTTGTTTATACCCTGGCCAAGAAAGAATGCCTTTCATATATCTACTTCTTTCAGATAGTTTTTTGATATCCTCAATAACTCTTCGACTAAGTAACCTGAAGTCACCAACATCTTTTTGTAAGGGTACTTCTGATAAATGGTCAAGCAGTCGGTAATAAACATGCGCTGACCAACATTTAAATTTGGACTCTCCCAATCGTGCACTACGTTTCATGTTAACGACATCAAATCCTTCTCGCCATGCTGCCAGCATTTTAGGTATAAGCTCCGGCGGATCCTGTAAATCCGCATCCAATAAAATGATGGCTTGCCCTTTTGCATTATCTATTCCTGCAGTCATGGCCGCTTCTTTACCAAAGTTACGACTCAAGTTAATACACTCAACACTGGCATAATGACTATTTAAGTTAAGCATGACATCCCAACTATCATCTGAACTACCATCATTGACATAAATAATTTCAACGCTGTCATCAGAGAGAGTGCTCAATGTTTTGGCTAACTGATGGTGAAATATAGGTAGCATTTCTCGTTCATTATAAACGGGCACAATAATACTTAGCGTCATTTCATTTTTATTTGATAACTCATTATTTACAAGTTGCATTGTTCTCTCCAAAATAAATTCTGGTGTTACTTTAAAACAAGCGAGGTCTAAAAAAAGTCACTCTTATCTCGACAACGTTAGTGACAATTTTTAGACCTTACAAACGATAAGCTGAACTTATAGTTTCAAATCATTAATGTGGAAGTAATGCAGCAGTTCAAAAAATTTTGTCTAATTGGTGGCTTAGGCTTTGTTGTAGATAGTTTGTTTTTTTTAATTTTAAATGAAATAACTGACAAGATAATGTTAGCAAGACTATTGTCATTTTGGCTCGCGGCTAGTGCGACTTGGTTTGGTAATCGTATTTACACTTTTAATCATCAACAATTCACTAACGCTTTTTCTCAATGGTGCAAGCACCTGTTAACAGCGCATCTTTCTGGCGCTATAAATTTACTAGTATTTTGGTTTGCTAAAGATATTGTTTCTCTTCCTATTGCTTTTTGTCTCGGCATTTTCGCTGGATTGTTTAGCAATTATTTTTTTTCAAACCGTTTTGTTTTTATAAGCTCCCCAGATTCTTGCGCTAGTTCTGATTAATCCTTCTGCTAATACTTATCAATCTACTTCATAAGACATTTCATAGACGTATCCCGTGACAAACTCTCCATCTTTGTTAAGCACTTTTTTGACTCTACTGACGAGTCAATGCGTTTTAAACCACTTATGGGATAGTTATATATGAAACGGTTAACATTTAGTTTAATTACTCTTGCTTGTGTCAATTTAGTTGGCTGCGAAAATCCTGATGGTCCGGAGGGTATTGAAAATGATCCTCAAATTAGAGATTATTCCAATCTATTTACGCCCTTAACATCAAAAGTACTCTACCCTTCAGATAATCCTTATAATGAAAAAAAAGAGCAATTAGGTGAATTACTCTTTTGGGATCCTATACTTTCAGGGGATCAAAATACCTCATGTGCCTCTTGTCATCACCCGGACTTTGGCTGGGCTGATGGCCGAGCACTATCTATAGGATCTGATGGTATCGGCTTAGGGCCACAACGATATGGCTTACAAGTAACACCTATTCATTCCCCTACGATTATGAATGTTGCGTTTACCGGTATCACAAATAATAAAACCGCTGATACCTTTGTTTCCGGCGGTTATTTTTGGGACTTAAGAGCTGACACATTAGAAGAACAAACCTTAGGCCCCATCAAGAATCCAGTGGAAATGCTTGGTTATAATATTAGTGAACAAGAAATTATGGCTAAAATAGTTGAACGCTTACGACTTATTCCTGAATATGTCGTGTTATTTGAGCAATCATTCGCCGTAAGTGATGCAATAACCAGTGAAAACATAACAAAGGCATTAGCAACTTTTGAAAGAAAAATTACCAGTCCTAATACACGATTTGATCAGTTTCTTGCTGGAGAGCAATCAATATTTACTCAACAAGAAGTTATCGGTCTCAATAAGTTTATTGATGGTGGCTGTGCTCGTTGCCATTTAGGACCCATGCTGTCAGATAATAAATTACATGCTGATGAAGCCATTATTAACGACATTGTGGTGCGTACTCCAAGTCTGAGAAATATATCTTACACTGCTCCCTATATGCATGATGGTTCAAGAGCTAGATTGATTGATGCAATTGCAGATTATGAAGATAGAGGTGATCTTGAGGTAACAATTGGGGATGGTGATTTTAGCGATATAGAAGCATTTTTAAAAACAATTAATACTAATGACTTTTATAAAGGTAAACCTACTATTGTGCCAAGTGGCTTGAGCGTTGGTGGCGATATTTACTAAACGCATTAAAATAAACGACGGTGAATTAGTGCAACTCAACGTCACTGCCGTTTATTTTTATGTTGTCTCGAAATATTAATTTACCGGCAAGGATGTTAAATAGGCTGATATATCAATAATATCTTTATCTGTTAAACCATTTACAACCGTTTGCATCATAGCAGCTTGTTCTCCTTTTCTACTGTTAGCTTTAAAACCATATAATTGACGTACAGTATAACTAGCAAAACTTCCCCTGATAGCAGGACCAATAGAACTACCGTTTAAATCGGTGCCATGACAACCAGTACAGGCAATTGTTTTACCGCCGCCAGTAGTTACTAAGTTTCTCCCTCGATCGATACTCCCAATAGGAACATAACTAATAAACGTACTATCAGGATGTCGCTTTTTCACTTCTGCTAGATTGTCAGGAATTTCAATGATCCGATTTCCCATAGCTTCCATTACATAGGGCTTAGCAACACGTCTCATACGAGTTTCATCAACATAAGTTTTAAGTACTTGATCTGTTTCTACAACCTTGGTTACTTTTTGGGGTGTTAATGTTGAAAACCAATCACTGACTTCTTTAATTTCTGCTGTGCTTAGCGCCTTTGACATTCTGTTCATATGCCCAGAATAATCAAGCCTTGAGCCATCAGTAAAAGCCTTCATTTGGCTTTGAAGATACAAACTATCAAGTCCCGCAAGTCTTGCCGATTCTGGATGACCTGAGCCCGAAGCAAGGTGGCAAGAAGCACATGCCCAGACTTTAGGCGCTTTCCCCGATTTCACGATCATTGGCATTTTATCATGTTGATTAGGGAACCAGTCTGGCGCATTAAATTTGTCATCAATTTGCATTTTAGAATAACGTAGTGAACTGCCAACAATACCTAATAAACTCTCGTCATTATCTTTCGCTGTTTTTTTGCTTTCAAGGTTTACTCCTCGCGTGGGGGTAGACCAATAAGGAGCTCCCTTTATCACATTATCTGCATACAAAGACGAAACCGTTAGACTTGAAATAATAAGCCCAGCATACATTTTATTTGCACGATTGTTCATTAGAAGTCGCTATATAAATTGGAAAATTAATTCAAACAAGGATAACCTTACTCATGTCATTTAAATGTCAAAGCTATATAGGATGAAACCTGATGCGAATAGAGCATGGCTCGTTTGAGTTTGAACTGAGGGGGCAAATTTTAATTATGCGTCCGGAAGGCGCGTGGAACGTTGAAACCGCAATTAGATGTTGTAAGGAATACAAAGCATTGGCCGAGTCAATTAACCACTCTCCTTGGGCTTGTGCGGTTAATTTATTATCTTGGGAGCTAGGGACTCCAGATATCTGGCTCGAGATTGATAATGTGAATGCATGGGCTGATAAACATAATGAAAAATTCGAAGCTGTTATTTGCTCCACTAGTGTACAGACGGCTATGCTAGAAAAAACCTATGAACAATTCACTAATGTTCAGACAAAGTTTTTCGACACTGAGACTGAATCCCTAGAGTGGCTAAATGCTAAATTATTGGCTTATACAGATGAATTGTCATGAATATTATCTTGAAGTATTAGCACTTACCTTAGAGAGTCAAAGTCACTGATACATAATCCTTTGTTATATCGCCTTAGGAAGTACTTCTAGCCCTAATTACAGAATAATCTCCTAAAGGTAACTTTCTTAAGTAAATTACCGCTATTAATTATTATGTTAATAGCGATATTACTGTCTCTTATACACATCTCCGAGCCCACGAG
>CAJXPG010000014.1 GCA_913057925.1 uncultured Colwellia sp.
TCGTGGGCTCGGAGATGTGTATAAGAGACAGTAGTTATTCTATTGTTTATGAATTTAACGCAGAAGTAAGGAAAAATAGCTGCTATGGAGCTATGTATTATCCCGAGCTGAGGTTATTTAGACCAAACCTTGCCACCGATCATTTTAAAAGCAGGTGTTCCTCTAATAAGGCAATCTCGAGCAAACGGTAAATCGCACTGCGGACAAATACCAGGCATTAAAGTGAAGTCTTGATTAATTCGCTCTTTAAAGCATTTGAGTAAAGCCCCCTTGCCTCCTTTACGGTATTTAAAGAGTAAAAAGTTACACTGCTTACAATAAACATTCACAGTTTTAGTTGGGCCTTTTTTATTGGGCTTGGCCATGCAATTCTCTATAGCGGTTAAATGAAAAGTAATAAATATTAGGTAAACAAGAGCGTTAAAATGTTGTATCGAAATTTAATCCCTCAATAAGTCATTAACTTACTAGCTTACATGTTTAAATTGCGATTTATAATAAAAGCCCTGAACAAAATCGCAGTTAAGTTGTTTAGCAAGTAGCAAGTCTTCAGCAGTTTCAACACCTTCTAATATCACCTGTTTGTTCGTACTGTGCGCGTAATCAATAATTGATTTTACTAACAACATGAAATTCCGGTTATTGCGATTTTTCATTACGAACTTATCTAACTTGATAAAATTAACCAGTTGAATAACGGATGTTGAAATCATCGATTGTGGATTGCACACATCATCGATGGCAGTGTAAATGTTATTTTTTGACAAGTTGTCAATCATCGCCAAACTCATAATGGCATCATTAATCTCTGAGTTCTCTATCAACTCTACAATAACGTTAGATTTTTTATATTCTTTGAATAGTTTAAGGAAAGGATTGCTTTGATCGACAATGCCACTGGAAAAATATGAGTCTTGATCTAAATTAACAAAAATATCAAAGCCATTAACAGCATAACTCAGTTGCAATTTCTTTTGTTGATATTCAACTTGAAATAAACTTAATGGGCTTTTATGTAGAGATTCATAGACAAGATCAGGACGAATTGATTGATTATCACTGGTATAAAACCTTGCTAAAGATTCATAAGCATAAATTTGCTGACTTTTACAACTGACAATGGGTTGGTATTCAACGCCAAAGCGTTTAGATTCAAGTAAATCAATTAAACGCTCAGCGCTGAGTAAATTCTTTTCTTTCATGCTCGAAGTTAGTAATTTCTTAACTAACTTTCCTACGGCTCATATGGAACAACAAACCTTAAATGAGAATGATTATCATGTAAAGCTATGTTTGTTGTTTATAGTTTGTTTGCCATTAATTTGCGCGTTATTGCTGGAATATCGGTATAGCCTTCCCCTTGCGTTATAAAGCTGAGCTCTTCGTCTATATATTCTGGCTCAGTACTTTGAGTTGTTCCATTTTCAATTTCTTCAGTTTTATGCTCAACAACTTCAGGCTTTTCAGTCATTTTACAATCGCTAATACCTGAGCCAATGATCAGGATTTCAATTTCAGAAGCTAAATCAGGCGCTAAACTCACTCCCGGAACAATCAATACAGCGCTATTAGTGACTTTGGTACGAATGTGGTCAATTAAACCGTTGTAAGTAGATAGTTTGGGCTCAGACTTGCAAAATAACTGAAAGATGATGCCCTTTGCGGTATCGATATTTGCAATAGACACAAGCGGGTTATTGAGCGCTTGATCAAGCGCTTCAAAGGCTTGCTCTTCTGAGTCAGCCTTACCCACGCCTAATATTGATTCACCTTCGTAAGATAAAATAGTTGAGAAATCATTTTTATCCACATTGACATAGCCCGTTTCATTGAGCATCTGTACCAAAGCAATCAGTAAGTTTTTTAATACTTCATTACTCTGATTAAAGGCTGAGAACAAACCAACGCTTTCTCCTAAGCCTTTAAGCAAAAGATCATTAGACAAAGTGATATAAGCATGGATTGGCTCTTTAATATCTTCAATGCCTTGAAGCGCATAATCCATACGCACCTTTCCTTCAGACTCAAAGGGTAAGGTAACAATAGCTAGACAGTTAATATTAAGCTCACGTGCAATTTGAGCGACTAATGGGCTGGCGCCGGTACCTGTGCCACCACCAAAACCAGCGGTAATAATAACAATATCGCTGTCGGTCATGGCACTGCGCAACAGCGCTTCACTTTCTTGTGCTGCTTGAAAACCTATACTTGGATCCGCTCCGGCGCCATAGCCATTGGTAAGGTTCTCACCAATAAGTATCTTATTTTTAACATTGATACTATTTAACGCCGCTAAATCAGTGTTAACGGCAACCAAGTTTACCTGCTCTGATAAGTTATTTTCCTGCAACATATTGACTGTGTTACAGCCACACCCCCCAATGCCAACAACTGTAATTAAAAGCTCTGGATTACCGTTAAGAAGTTCTTTCATGCGTGTCCCTATTTGTCTGCCTGATCTGCCACATATCAATAATAACAAGCGAAAAGTGTTGACCAGCATCAGGTCTGAATTCAGTTAAATTGTAGTGTGAGTCTTACGTAATTTTAATGATCTTTTACATTTATTATAGAGATCATATCTTTGTTAATCCACAGCAAAGGTAACTCTAGCCACATCTAAATAGTTTAAATCTGACTTATTTAAAATTTCGAAAATACTTAACTAATTTATATCAATTTATTTTGAAGATTTGAAACTAGTTTCACGTTAATAAAAGCGCTCAAAAATAGTAAATAGTCACATACAGAGTGATTTAAGAGTTAGTGGAGTTACCATGAACACCAGAACTAAGAGTTACCAGAGTTACGATGCCGTGTGTTACAGGGTTGCCGGAGTTATCAGTGACTTGCGTTTATGAGTTACCAGGGTTACCATTATTAAAAGGCAGTTTTGGCTCAGTTAAGGTAATAAAATGAAGTACAGTGTGGTGTTCACATCAATTGAGAAAACAAGTAATTATCAAGTAAACGTTCCTGATTTACCGGGATGTTCTATTGTCGCTGAAACGATCGATTCAGGCATAGATGAGGTAACTAAAGCGATCAAATCGCATTTAGAAATACTGGCAGAATATGGTGAAAAAATTCCTAGTGGCTTAAGTTTAGAAAACCATAGGAAAAGTTATATGTTGGAAAATCCTCATACATATGCACAAGCATTTTGGGCGATTATTGCAATCGATATAACGCCCTACCTCGGTAAGAGTCATAAAATAAATGTCACTTTACCGGAGCTGTTGATTACGCAAATTGACGATAAGGTAAATAAGTCTTCTGACTATAAAACACGATCTGGATTTATTGCCAGTGCTTGTCTAGCAGAGTTAGCCAAATAAACTAGCTAAGTAAAGTAGATAAAAAGAGTAGCTAAGCAATATGAAGTGTCTGGCTACAAGGTAACGAGAACAAAAAAAGCAGTTCGTAAGAACTGCTTTTTCAGTAGACAAATGTTATTAACATCAACTCAGGTTAAGAGTTAAGTTAACAATATAATACTATCGCCATTATTTATTCATCAGTTTAAAACCGATAAATCCACCTGCTTAGCCGCTAGCTTAATTTTATCAGTTTGAGATAATTTATTATTTAATGAGTTACACTCTGCAATGAATTCGAACTGAGCTAACTTAGGTATAGGTAATAGTTTCGACAACTCTGCAATATTCTCATCTAAGTTATTCATTGGCTCAGCGCTAGCACAATTTGCAACCCATGCAATACACTCTAGTCCATCTGCTTTGATCATTTCATAGGTTAATAAAGCATGATTTAAACAACCCAATTTCATATTTACCACTAAAATAACCTTTAACTCTTCTTTGATAGCGAAGTCAGATAGGAATTGATACTTCCCTGAATCATCATCGCCAAGCGGTAAGCGCCAACCACCAGCACCTTCTACTAAAGTAACATCAGCTTCAATGGCTTTAACTTTTTGGTAATACTGTTGAATAGTTTCAATCGTAATAGCTTGACCGACTTTTCTTGCAGCAATGTGTGGGGCTATTGGCTCTTCAAAAGCGATAGGATTAATTTGAGCAATTGTTTGCTGACAGTTGGCAAACTGACACAGCAATTTTGCATCTTCATTAATTAATATACCCTCTTGTCGATCACAACCTGCAGAGACTGGCTTGTATGTGGCAACGCGTGTTGAAGTGTTTTCAGATTCATGGGTTAATGCATGCGTTATTGCACAGCTAACGAAAGTTTTTCCTGCATCAGTATCCGTTGCAGTAATGAAGAATTGTTTCATAAAATATTTTTACTATTTTTTACTAGAGCTGGAAGCTCGTGAGAATGGTTAAAGTTTTAGCTACAGCAATTAATTATTTAACTTAACCACTAGGCCTGAAAATAATCGATAAGTGGCAGGATAAATACCATTAGGTTCAAGAAAGTCTTTATAGTGCTCTGTCATTTGAAACCATTTATCTTTACCCGACAGCCCTCTATTTTTTTTCTGTGCAAGATGATTTGCGCCCAGACCTTTTAATTCTCGCGCTAAATGAATGACATTTTGATATTCCAAAACAATATCTTGGCACTTTTGCTCGACCAATTTGCCCAGTTCATTATTAAATAAGCTATTTAACTCAGTAACAGTTTTAAAATCGATAACGTGTTGATCATCATCCACTTGATTCCATGACGACTTTAGCTCATGTAAAGTGCCGTCTACTAAGGTGGTAAAAATCAGCAAGCCACCTGGTTTTAAAACACGCATCATTTCAGCAATCGCTTCATCAAGTGGATCAAACCACTGAATCACTAAATTAGAATAAATGAAATCAATACTGTTATCTTGCAACGGGATTTTATGTGCGTCAGCTTCAAGCCATAAAATACTTTTATTACGGCTCTCTTTTGCAAAGTGCAGCATTTGTTTTGATATATCTAAGCCAATAACTTGTTGATAAGAGCTGGCTAATAAATCAGTAAAAAAGCCAGTACCCGAGCCAAGGTCTAATACGGTTAAATCATTACGGTTTGGTAACCACGGCATTAAATGTTTACCTGAAAAACGTTGTAACCTTGCCGATACATCATACGATTTACTTGCCGAGCCGAAACTTTTGGCGATATTTACCCGGTTTTCATTTTCTTGTTCTGTTTGAACCATTAAGCTATAGCCTTATTTATGCATTCTGCTAAATACTTGATATCTTTGGTGTTATGGTTTGAGCATATGGTTACGCGTAACCTTGAGGTATTCGCCGCGACGGTTGGCGGTCGTATTGGAGTCAACCAAACACCTTGTTTTTTGAGCTGTTCGCTCACCCTAATTGTTTTTTCTTCATCGCCAATGATTATGGCATGAATTGAAGATTGTGTAGTAACTAACTCTACTTGTGGTGCAAGTAAATCACTAAAAAGTGCACTTAGTTCTGTGATTTTATCTCGTCGCCACTGCTCTTTTTGAATCAACTCAATACTCTTTCGACTTGCCCAAGCCATAGCTGGTGACATTGCCGTTGAGTAAATATAGTGCCGAGAAAAGTTTACTAAATAGTCATGTAATTCATCATTACAAGTCAGAAAAGCGCCACTGGTTGCAACAGCTTTGCCTAGGGTAGCCATGGTAATATCAATATCGGCCAACCAGTTACTGCCCTGACCTTTATCGCCAATAACGCCAATGCTATGAGCATCATCTAAATATAGCCATGCTTGGTGTGATTTAGCTAATGTAGCAAGATCACTTACCTTTGCTTGACAACCGTCCATACTAAAAACGCCTTCTGACGCGACAAGCTTATTGGCGGATGTGCCTGAGTTAGTTAGCAATTTTGTTAGCTGCTCAATATTATTATGATTAAAACGTTTTACCTTGGCTTTACTTTGATATGCGCCATCAATCATTGACGCGTGACTTAATTTATCAAGAAAAAACTGACTATTATCAGACTTACCTAACGCATGGAACAGCGCTAAGTTTGCACTGTAACCGCTTGAGAAAAGTAAGCATTTAGGTTTATCTAGCCACTGACATATATCTTCTTCAAGTGCCTGATGAGCGTAGTGATAGCCGGTAACTAAACTAGAGCTACTTGAACAAACGCCAAATTTATCAGCACCCTCTTGCAGTGCTTTATTAATGGCTAAATGATTATTTAAACCTAAATAATCATTTGAAGAAAAATTGAGATACGTTTTACCATTTACTTTGATATATCCGTCTTGTTCAACAACATGATTGCAAACAAGTTGACGATAGCGAGACTTACTTTTTTGCTCATCAAGATCTGTACGGATAAAATCAAAGGCCATAGATGCAATAACTCAATTTTTTGAAAAGCGCCGCTTAAACAGATGCGTTATAAAATAAATCACTGTTTTGTTGATCAACAATTGCTGTTTTAACAAGCTTATCGGACATGACACTATTATCATCAACCGTTTCAGTGTTGATACCTAGTTTTCTAAACAATTCAATATCTTGGTTAGTTTCAGGGTTTTCTGCTGTTAATAGTTTGCAACCGTAAAAAATTGAATTAGCGCCAGCAAGGAAACACATCGCCTGCATTTGCTCATTCATTGCGGTTCTACCTGCAGAAAGACGCACGTGACTTTTTGGCATCATGATACGCGCAACGGCGATACAGCGGATAAAGTCAAAACTTTCTAAATCGTCAACATTTTCTAATGGTGTACCTTCAACTTTTACCAGCATATTAATCGGTACACTTTCTGGCTGCGGACTTAAGTTGGCAAGTTGAGCTAATAATGATGCCCGATCAACGGATTTTTCACCTAATCCAACAATACCGCCACTACACACTTTCATACCAGCGCCGCGGACATTATCTAAGGTATCTAACCTGTCTTGGTAAGTACGAGTGGTGATAATTTGATTATAATGTTCCGGTGATGTGTCTAAGTTATGGTTATAATAATCAAGACCTGCTTCATTTAATCGATCAGCTTGTTCACCAGATAACATACCTAGGGTCATACAAGTCTCTAAACCTAACGCTTTAACGTTCTTTACCATATCTAAAACATAAGGCATGTCACGCTCTTTAGGGTTTCTCCATGCCGCTCCCATACAAAAGCGCGTTGAACCCATATCTTTAGCGCGCTGTGCAGCTTCTAGCACTTTTTCTACCGCTAATAAGCTTTCTTTTTCTAAATCTGTTTTATTACGTGCACTTTGAGAACAATATTTACAGTCCTCTGGGCAAGCACCGGTTTTAATTGATAATAAAGTACTGACTTGCACTTCATTGGCATTAAAGTTTTCACGATGAACTGTTTGTGCTTTAAACATTAAATCATTAAAAGGTAGTTCAAATAACGCTTGTACTTCTTTTAGATTCCAGTTGTGGCGAACGATTGTATTAGTTGTTTGTGCTTGTGGGGCATTATTCACGGCGGTACTCGCTAAATCTGACATAAAACTCAATTGCATAGTATAAACTTAACGGGTAGTCTAGCCACCCTACCTATGATGTCAACGATTAAAAAGATTTTTAGTTAACAAATGAACAATAAACAAACAGATTTATCACTTTCGCAACAAAATACTTTGCTTAACTTTGACAAAGAGAATGTCTGGCACCCATATACCTCAATGTCAGATCCTTTACCTAGTTACCTAGTTGACAGTGCTTTTGGGGTAAATATTAATTTAGCCAGCGGCGAAACCTTGATTGATGGTATGTCTTCTTGGTGGTCGGTATTGCATGGCTATAACCACCCAAAACTTAATCAGGCGCTTGAGCAACAAGCAAGTAAAATGTCTCATGTGATGTTTGGTGGGCTAACTCATCAAAGTGCGATTAGCCTATGTGAAAAGTTGATCACCTTAACACCTCAGGGTCTTGATAAAGTATTTCTGTCAGATTCTGGTTCGGTAAGTGTTGAAGTTGCCATGAAAATGGCTCTGCAATATCAACATGCAAAGGCGCACAAACAAAAGCAGCCATTAACGAAGACTAAATTAATGACTGTGCGTAATGGTTATCACGGTGACACCTTTGCCGCCATGTCAGTATGTGACCCTGTCACTGGCATGCATCAAATTTTCGAGCAAGTGTTGATGAAACACTACTTTGCACCTGCACCACAAAGTAAGTTTAATGAATCATGGTCAAGCGAAGACGTTACAGAGCTCAAAGCATTGTTTGCGAATCACCATGAAGAGCTAGCGGCATTTATCATTGAGCCCATTGTTCAAGGTACTGGAGGAATGCGCTTCTATCATCCTGAATATTTAAAAGCCTGCCGTAATTTATGTAACAAATATGATGTGTTGTTAATCGTTGATGAAATTGCCACAGGCTTTGGCCGAACAGGTAAGTTATTTGCTTGCGAATGGGCAGATATTTCCCCTGATATTATGTGTCTAGGTAAAACCCTGACTGGCGGATATATCACACTTGCTGCAACACTGTGTACAGCGCATATTGCCGAAACAATAAGTAAAGGAGAAGCGGGATGTTTTATGCATGGCCCTACTTTTATGGGAAATGCCCTCGCTTGTGCGGTTGCTAACGCTAGCATAGATTTATTACTTGAAAATGACTGGCAAAAACAAGTTAAAGGCATTGAAAAGCACTTAAGTACCATGCTTTTACCTTTAGTTCAGCATGAGCGCGTTAAAGACACCCGTGTATTAGGTAGTATTGGCGCTGTTGAGTGCAAACAAAGTGTTAATGTTGCACAGATTCAAAAACGGTTTGTGGAATTAGGTGTTTGGATCAGGCCGTTTGGTCAGCTTATTTATATTATTCCACCGTTAATCATTGAACCTGAACAAATAACCACCCTGGTTAGTGCGATAGCGACAGTACTTGATGAGGATGATTGCTTTAACCCTTAAGCAAATTAACTAATTACTTTGAGCAGTTAACCTTAGCTGCTCAAGATAATTTTATTTCAATAATTTATTGCGGTTTGATTAAGATATATACCAACCACGCCATATTAATGATCAGTAAAAACCATAAATTATATTGCGCATTATCACTGCGCCTGCGGCTACGATACTTATCGACCATCATAGCCAAATAGCTGCCTAAACCACTTAACCACAACATAATATATAAATACCCAGTTAAGGGTGTTAACCAAAATTGCCGTATCTCAATATCGTAATAGCGCAAAACACCATAGTCTTTATCAGGTGCTGCATAATAAGACATAACTAAAGCAATAATGAAAAGTAGCCAACTACTTAGCACTAGTATTGATTTGGTATAGCTCCAAACGTCAGTAGCTTTTCTTCTTTCTTGCCTAGGAGTATGCTGACTTTTTCCCGCGTTTATTTCTGTCATTTCAGCCAATTTCGTCTATTTATGTGCTTTTAACCAAAATTGTTAATCTTGATTGCAATTAAGCGTTGCATTTACGCCTTGTCACGGTAACATATCACCCCATTTTTAGTGAATACCAATTCCAATAAATTTTCTATCAGCTTAGCGGTGTTGTTGTAAAGTAATCCTTTTACTCGAGAACAAGCTTAGTCGTAATAATTAATAACATTGGTATACAACAAATTTCAATCCATTTGATAAGAATAAGAGGTCATTAGATGTCAGTTATAGCAATTACTGATGTGTTAGCAGGCAAGTTCCCTGTTAATGAAAGCATTACCGTACACGGTTGGATCAGAACTCGCCGCGACTCAAAAGCCGGTATCTCATTTTTAGCATTACATGACGGTTCATGTTTTGATGCTATCCAAGCCATTGTACCTAATGAACTCGATAATTATGAATCTGATGTGCTTAAATTGACCACAGGTTGCTCAGTAAAAGTGACCGGTATTTTGGTTGAATCTCCAGGTAAAGGCCAAGCTTTTGAAATTCAGGCAACTGAAGTTGAAGTGTTAGGTTTAGTAGAAGATCCTGATACTTACCCAATGGCGGCAAAACGTCATAGTATTGAGTTTTTACGTGAACAAGCTCATTTACGCGCCCGTACCAACATTGGTGGTGCAGTAACTCGTGTACGTAACTGTTTAGCACAAGCGGTTCACAGGTTCTTGCACAGTAAAGGTTATTTTTGGATCAGCACTCCCCTTATTACAGGTAGTGACTGTGAAGGTGCTGGCGAAATGTTCCGTGTAAGTACTTTAGATATGGAAAACTTACCACGTAACGATGAAGGCAAGGTTGATTACAACCAAGACTTTTTTGGTAAAGAAACTTTCTTAACGGTATCTGGTCAATTAAACGTAGAAACTTACTGTAACGCTTTATCTAAAGTTTATACTTTTGGACCAACATTTAGAGCGGAAAACTCTAATACCACACGTCATTTGGCTGAATTTTGGATGGTAGAGCCTGAAATCGCTTTCGCAGATTTAGCAGATGCCGCTGATTTAGCAGAAGAAATGCTGAAATATGTCTTTAAAGCGGTACTTGAAGAGCGTGCTGATGATATGGCCTTCTTCCAACAACGTGTTGATAAAACAGTACTTGAGCGTTTAGATTCAGTTATCAACAGCGAATTCGTTCGTTTAGATTACACTGACGCGATTACTATTTTAGAAAACTGTGATAAGAAATTCGAAAACCCAGTATCTTGGGGTGTAGATTTAAATTCTGAACATGAACGTTACTTAGCTGAAGAGCACTTTAACGGTCCTGTCGTTTTACAAAACTACCCGAAAGATATTAAGTCTTTCTACATGCGTCTAAATGACGACGGTAAAACGGTTGCTGCGATGGATATCTTAGCACCAGGTATTGGTGAAATCATTGGCGGTAGCCAACGTGAAGAACGTCTTGATGTATTAGATAGTCGTTTAGAAGAAATGGGCTTAGATGTAGCTGATTACGGTTGGTACCGAGACTTACGTCGTTACGGCACCGTACCTCATTCAGGTTTTGGTTTAGGTTTTGAGCGTTTAGTGGCTTATGCTACCGGTATGCAAAACGTACGTGACGTAATTCCATTCCCAAGAACACCAAACAACGCGGCATTCTAATTTACTTTAGAATAGCTTGTAAAAAAGGCGACCATCAGGTCGCCTTTTTTTTTATAAACTGATACTTACCGAAACTTCTCTTGGCATTAACCCTATATTCCCCGGACACTGATTCTGTTTACTTCAAAAGGTTACTTCTAAGAGGTTACTTCCAAAAGGTCACTTTATCTTGATAGCTTTTGGCTGGTTTGAGGTTCAATGCTTTAGTTGGCGTGCCAATATATAAAAAACCGGCAATGTCATTACCCTCTGATAAACCTAAACCAGTTTTAACGACATCGTTATAAGCGAGATCACCCGTTCGCCACATTGCACCGTAACCTAAAGCAAAAGCAGCCATTTGCATTGCTTGCGCACAACATCCTGCAGCAACGAGTTGCTCTTGCTGTGGCACCTTATTATGTTCAGTATATTGCGTTGAAATCACAATAATCATTGGCGCACGAAAAGGCATTTTGGCAACTTTCGCCATTTTCTCATTAAAGGCATGCTCGTCTATACTAGTGCCTTCTACCAAACCTGCGTTAGTGGTTAAATCTAGGCTTGTCGCTTCAACATAAAGCTCACTTAATCGCTGTAAACCTTCACCGGAAATAACATGAAAGTGCCAAGGTTTTAAACCAGCATGATCTGGCACTCGCATACCAGCAGATAACAACATTTCAACATGTTCATCATTTGGCGCTGGCGCGGTTAACAATGGCGTTGATTGTCTTTGTAATAATAATTCAATAGCGTTCATAAGATACTTCTAACAAATGGATATATTTAAAGTTTATCGTTAACTTAACTTAAGTGCACGTCTGTGAAGGTAATTTATGTCGATAAATTTAAATTTATTGAATAGTAATAATTCTCCTTGACTTAATTTTGACCAGCCGCCACTATTCATTTATTAGAAACACTATCACCAAGTTTAGATATAACTCATGCAAACTAACTTACTCACATTGATTGAACATAAAATCACTAAAGCGGTAGCATTTAGCTGTCTACTCGTGGTCAATCGACTGTGGCAAGTTAAACGCCATAATATTTGGCCCCCCTTTGCGGAGTATTAAATTTACCTTAATCAACTAGATTAAACAGTTCACTTTAAAGCCGCAGAAACTAACGTTTGCGGCTTTTTTGTTTGTATTCACCGAAAACCGCAATTACCGGCATCTATTTCAATCAACTAAGCGATTTTTTAAACGAAAAGGAGAATAACAATGTCAGTGACAATTGCCTACTTGGCGGTGCTATTAATATGGTCAACCACCCCACTGGGTATCGTATGGAGTAGCGAATCAATTAGTCCAAGTTTAGCGGTACTACTTAGAATGGTGATTGCCTTAATTCTTGGTGCATTAGTTATTATGATTCGTAAAATAAATATTCCATGGCACAAGCAGGCATTGAAACTCTATAGCTATTCTGCCCTTGGTATTTTTGGCGGCATGATGTGTTCATATTTGGCTGCACAATATATGTCATCAGGTGTTATTTCATTGGTTTTTGGTCTGTCACCTGTACTATCGGCCTTACTAGCTAAAAGGATCCTTGCTGAGCCTAATATCAGTGGTATTAGAAAAGTATCTATGGCTATTTCATTACTTGGTCTTGCCATTGTTTGTTCTAACAATTTTACCTTGGCTGAAAATGGCATTTACGGCATTGTCTTTATTTTGTTAGCGGTGTTCTTCTTTAGCCTTAGTGGTGTGTTAGTTAAAAGTGTTCCTTTAGCTATTCATCCATTAGCGACTACGGTTGGCTCGTTAAGTTTTGCCACGCCAATGTTTTTGATCACTTGGTTATTACTTGATGGCACATTAGGGTTGGAACAATGGCAAGCAAGGTCTATTTGGGCAACATTATATTTAGGGGTATTTGGCTCGTTAATCGGCTTTTATGCTTACTTTACGGTATTACAAAAACTTTCAGCAAGTACCGTTACTTTAATCACGTTGATAACGCCCGTTGTCGCAATAAGTTTAGGCGCCTTGTTAAATGCCGAGACAATAGATGCCACGTTAATGATAGGTGCCTTTCTTGTACTATTAGGCTTAAGTATTTACCATTTTGGCGATAAATTCCCGCGATTAAAACAGAAACAAGTAAGTAATTAACGCGAACATTAACAATGGTTTCTGTAATAAAAAAGCCGAACAGTATTTAACACTGTTCGGCTTTTTTTAGTTATGATTATTAAGATTTATTTAAGTACCTTCAACTTGAGTTAGATGCATCAAGGATTAACTAAAGTGTTTCTTTTCAATTAAAAAGCGTTCACTAATATAATGATCAACACTGGTATATCTGCCGGCCCCGATAAAGAAGAGCGCTAACAGCATGATGAAATAAGTCACTGAAAACTCGACGCCATTATTTAACACAACGATATTCCCTTGCTGATAAAGCCACTCAGTATTACCATTTTCTTCAAGTAATTCCTTCATTTTTTCTAACCGTATCGCGGTTTGCTCACTATTTTCCAAACTGGCATTGGCACTCTCTCCCCCTAACCAAGTGACAACTTTCGCTGGACTAATATCTGCGTTGGTTGGCGTTATGGCAAACCAACCATTTTCAGCGTGTACGGTAGTTGCTGCAACAATCATGGTAAACATCAACGGAATTGAAATTAGTCGAGTGAAAACACCAACAAGTAACAACCAGCCACCAAGAAATTCGACTAGGATGACTAAGTTAGCTAATAGCGCAGGAAAAGGTAAACCCAGTCCCCAATCACTATTACCAAACCAGGCAATGATATTAGGATCTGCCATGATCGCACTGAACCCTGTAACCTCTTCGCTTAGTAATTGGGTTTTACTATAACCTGCCATGATGAATACCGGTGCTAAATATAATCGAAGCAGTAATGCGGGTATGCCATCAAACAGCTTAAGCTTGGCTAAAAAGCATTGGTAATAATATTGTAAAGTTTGCATGATCTTCTCTAAAAAATAACATAGGGCTAAGCAATAAGAACGCTCTACGGGGTAAATAATTTCAATTTTCTTTGTAATTACAACTAAATAGTTATTGATAACGCCCTATCAGATAATCAAAGCATAATTAGTTACATTCTTGCCACAGTGAGTTGTTAAATTCTCGTTATTATTAAGGTAGTATAGCGATGAATAACAATTTTAATTTAACCTATTTAAGAAAATTATATGAATAATAATCCAGGCATTATAAAACGGATCTTTTCTTCCCTGTGGCGAGTATTAAGCTTTACACGCTCTGTGGTAGTAAACCTTGTATTTTTTATCCTTCTTTTTGCCTTCATTGGCGTTCTTTCAAGTGGTGATGAAACTGTTACCGTACCGGCAAAAACGGCGCTTGTTTTAAACCTTGTTGGTGATGTTGTTGAACAAAAACGCGAAGTTGATCCGATGGAGGCCTTCTTAACTGAGGCAATGGAACAACGCGAAGAGAATCCAGAAGTTCTTTTAGCTGACATTATTGATGTTATTGCTAAAGCAAAAAAAGATGATCGGGTAGAAATATTAGTTCTACAACTCCAAGGACTAAATCGCACTGGTTTAACTAAGTTACAAGATATTGCCAAAGCCTTGGAAGACTTTAAAAGCTCAGGCAAGCAAGTTATTGCCTTAGGTGATCAGTTTTCACAAGATCAATATTACCTCGCTAGTACAGCTAATAACATTTGGCTAAACCCTCAAGGCTTTATGTTACTTGAAGGCTACGGACGATATAAAATGTACTTTAAATCGGCATTAGAAAAACTTGCTGTTAATCAGCATGTCTTTCGTGTAGGTACCTTTAAGTCAGCGGTTGAACCTTACCTGCGTGATGACATGTCACCCGCGGCCAAAGAAGCCAATAAACTATGGCTAGCTGACTTATGGCAACAATACAAAGAAGATGTTGCTGCCCGTCGTGGTTTTACCGTGGAAAATTTTGATGAAAATATTGATAACTTGCTCAGTAAGTTTGAAAAAGCCAACAGTAGCTTCGCTCATTATGCCCTAGAAAATAAATGGGTTGATCAACTTAAAACACGTCAAGAGATGCGCACCGAGTTGATTGATTTAGTTGGAACCAATAAAAAAGGCGACAGTTATAGCCACATTGGTTATAAAAACTATATGGCGGCAACAAGCTCTACTTTAGATGAAGCACCTGAAATAACAGATATCGTGACAGATAAAGTTGCTATCATTGTTGCCAAAGGTACGATTTTAGATGGTACACAAAAGCCAGGTACTATTGGTGGCGACTCTACCGCAAAATTACTGCGTAAAGCGCGTAAAAATGATGAAGTAAAAGCAGTTGTCCTGCGTGTTGATAGTCCAGGTGGTAGTGCTTATGCCTCAGAAATAATTCGTCAAGAAGTCGAGTTATTGAAAGAAGCAGGCAAACCTGTCATTGCCTCTATGGGGACATATGCAGCTTCTGGCGGTTACTGGATATCAGCGCCTGCTGATAAGATTTACGCGGCACCTTCTACCATTACAGGCTCTATCGGTATTTTTGGTATGATGATGACATTTGAAGACTCACTGAGCAAAGTTGGTATACATACCGATGGTGTCGGTACGACAGACATCGCCGGTTTTGGCCCTACCCAAGCGCTAACGCCTGGTATGGCAAGTTTATTCCAACTTTCTATTAATAAAGGTTATCAGGAGTTCATTCAACTTGTCGCAACTAATCGTAATATGACATTAGAGCAAGTCGATGCGATTGCCCAGGGACGTGTTTGGTCTGGTAAAAAAGCCAAAGAGCTTGGTTTAGTTGATGAATTAGGTACTTTAACTGATGCCGTTGTCGCTGCAGCAAGTCTTGCCAAGCTTGAACAATATGACACCTTACTCGTTGAAAAAGAACAATCATCACGCAATAAGTTAATGCAACAGTTATTAGGTAACTCTGCAAATATTGTTAGTTTGTTCACTTCAGAGCAAGAACAAGTAAATGTTGAGCTAGCAACGATAGCCGTTAGCAATAAGCCATTAGCGCAACTTGTTAGCACAATGAAAGCTGAGTTAATGCAAGTTAATCAGTTTAACGATCCACAAGGTCGTTATACATTATGTGTTGCATGTAGCCAAAATTAAACACTTAGCTTAATCATGTAAAGCAAAAAGGTAGTTGCCAAGGTAACTGCCTTTTTTTCATCTGAAGAAAAACACAGTCACCAATGCACTTAATGAAAGCCAATAAAGCATTAACAGATCCCCACCCTATTATTAAATTGGCATAATTCGACTAAAAGAACCTTAACTGAACCTACTCACAATGATGGTAACTGTGATGCTAGCTAAGATATAATGTACAAATATAAGTAAATTAATAATAAAGCATTAAAATTATGACAAAGAAAAGAATTTACGTTGCCTACACAGGTGGCACCATAGGTATGATGCAAAGTACGCAAGGCTTTGTGCCTGCAAAAGGCCATTTGACCGAATCGATCAATGCCTTACCAGAGTTTCATCGCAGTGAAATGCCTACTTTTACTATCAGTGAATATAGTCCATTGATTGACTCGTCAAATATGACGCCAAGCGATTGGCAACGCATTGCTGACGATATTAAAGCAAACTATGATGATTATGATGGTTTTGTGGTGCTACATGGCACAGATACCATGGCATACACCAGCTCTGCATTATCTTTTATGTTTGAAAACCTCAGTAAACCGGTCATAGTTACCGGCTCACAAATTCCATTAAGCCAATTGCGCTCTGATGGACAAGTTAATGTGTTAAACGCGTTATACATTGCGGCCAATTATCCCATTAGTGAAGTTAGCCTGTTTTTTAATAACAAACTTTACCGTGGTAACCGTTGTATTAAAGCCTACGCCGATGGTTTTAATGCCTTTGACTCGCCTAATATGCCAGTGTTACTCGAAGCCGGTATAAATATTCAACTTGGTGCAGGAAAGATAACCGAGGCAGTAAACGACATTGCGCCATTGCAACTGTCTACCATTACACCTCAGCCTGTAGGCGTGGTTCACTTGTATCCAGGTATCAGTAGTGAAGTCATTGAAAATGTCATAAAGCAACCAGTCAAAGCTTTAATATTGAGAAGTTATGGCGTCGGCAATGCACCACAAGATAAAGCGCTACTTGCCTGTTTAGCTAAAGCCAAAGCAGCGGGTATTGTTGTGGTCAATTGTAGCCAATGTATTAAAGGAAAAGTGAATATGTCGGGTTATGCTACAGGGAATGCATTAAGTGAAGCGGGTGTGATTAGTGGCCATGACATGACACTCGAAGCGACGTTAACTAAATTGCATTACTTACTCAGCAAAAATATTAGTTACCAAGAGATATGTGAGAAAATGGAACAAAACCTTAGGGGCGAATTAAGCCTGTAGCGCTAGCCTCTATAACATTCTTCTCGAAAAAGATTACAACCATTTACTCAGTGTCGGCGCTAGTGCCGACACATACTCGTATTGAGCTAGCTATAATTTTTACTTGTTTTTATCGCTTGGTTTAATTAACCGCTCAACCCCTTTACTGACGCCATAAATATCATTAGGGTTGAAACCGAGTGTGATATGAAAGTCTTTATCTGCTAGCCCTAACTGTTGACGCTTTGCTTGTGCGACACTTGAGTCAACAACCACAAAATAGGTCTCTTGCTTACCCTTTGCTACATGGCCTAAGCCTAAAAGAGAAATATTAATAACCTCACCTATAGCGATATTTTTTGTATCAACTTCTTTATATTCATAGGGGTTTATCAAGGTCATATGAAATTTACCATGATCGCGCAGCGCTTGATTGTTACGATAGTTTGAAAAATTATCAGGTAAAAGTGTCGCCATTTGTGCTAAATATGGCGTCAGTTTAGCAGCATCAACAATGCCTCCTACATAGATAAGCCCTTGACTATCTTGTAGTTGCACAACTTCTATGGCTATTGTCATATCAGTGTTGGTTTTATTATCAACGCGCTTCATTGCTAGGTTCCCTTCAAGGCCACTAGATGGATTACTGGTGTTAACGACATGCGCAACAGTTGAAAGTGAAACAGTAGCTGCACAGCTACAAAGGAGGAGTGTTAAAAGCGAGGTTTTCATCATTGTACGGTTACCTTAAAATTTATACATGCCATTAAGCAGGTTTAGCTTAAATGTTTATTTTGTTTCTGAAATTATCATCGCTTTAATTTTTTCAGCTTTTTCAAAGTGATCAAGTTTATGTAAGCTGATCCACCAAGTAGCTGCTTCCATTAATAATTCAGGGTCATCATTTTTATTCGCAAAAAAAGCATAAAAGGATAAACCGACATTAGTGCCCTTTTGTGAAATTTTTTGGTTACACACTGCGATAATTTTTTCTTGTAAACTTGATCTCATATTCCTATCCCTTTTAGAAAAACAAAGCCAGCATTCATTGCTGGCTTTATATTGCTCTGATGTAAGATTAACGACTACTGTTCAAAGTAGAACTTCTTACGCTTATTATCATAATTACCAATTTCGTTCATGGTTTCAGCATTATACAAACGGCCATTTACCATAGTATAAGTCACACGATCGCTTAAACGAATATCTTTAGTGACATCGCCATCAACGACAATAATATCGGCGAGCTTACCAACCGTTAATGAACCAAGGTCCTTATCTAGACCTAAAGATTTAGCCGGCGAAATAGTTGCGGTGCGAATAGCTTGTAGTGGCGACATACCACCTTGCGCCATCATCCACATTTCCCAGTGCATTGCTAAACCTTCACGTTGACCATGACCACCTGAGTTGACTTCAACACCCAAATCTTGCATTTCTTTGGCAACTTTAGCGACATTTAAGTGATTGTAATGATGATGTGGCGCTTTAGGACGACGCATTGAACGAGGGTCTAAAAATTCACTCGGTACATACATACTTAAGCGCGGATGCTGCCACACGTCTGTCGTATCATACCAATAGTTTTCACCTGAAATACCGCCATATGCCACACCCATAGTTGGGGTATAAGCCATATCAGACTGCGACCATAACTGTTTGATATCATCATATATTTTAGCAGTTGAGATAGAGTGTTCCAAGGTGGTGTGTCCATCAACAACCATGGTTAAATTGTGTTGCAACAAAGAACCACCTTCAGGTACTACCATCATTTCAAGTTCACGAGCCGCTTGAATAAACTGCTGACGTTGATTTCTGCGAGGTTGATTATAACTTTTTACGCTAAATGCGCCTGCTGATTTTAGGCGCTCAACATGAAATTTTGCATCATCTAAGTTATCAACGTGTGAAGTGTAACCCGGAATAGTCGCACCATATAAAATGGTACCGGTTGAAAACAACCTTGAGGCAACAATTTTACCGGCTTTTTGCATCTCACTGGCAGCAAAAAATTCAGTGGTGTCATTTGAAGGATCGTGAATCGTGGTAACCCCTAATGATAAACCAGCATAGTTTTTCCAGTTTTGCTGAGGAATGATTTCGCTACTACCTTGTGAACCATGGGCATGTGCATCAATTAACCCTGGCATTATACTCTTACCCGTTATATCAATAATCTTAGCATTACTAGGAATGTCTACTTGCGCGCGAGTACCTACCGCTTTGATTTTATTACCTTCAATAAGCACGACACCGTTTTCGATCACTTGCTCGCCTTCCATAGTGATCACTTTACCGCCAACAAAAGCGACACGGCCAGCAGGAATATCAACTTTTTGTTGGTAGCTTAAATTAGTCACTTTAGCTTGTGTTTTGTCAGACAGCTTTTCATCACTTTTGGTAGTTTCTGCAGGTTTAATATCAAATAGACCTGTCACCGACGCTTGAAATAAATCAGCACCTAAGCTCCAATAAAGCTCGTTTGACTTACCATTCCAGTTAATTCCCTCACCTGCACGCATAGATAATTGTTCAACCGGAAGATTTTTCGCTTTCGGACCGATATCAATCACATCGCCGCGCTCAACAAAAGGAGTAACAAAAACTTTGAAACGTTCAGCAAAAGCTAAGTGTTTACCATCTGGTGACACTTGATATTCTGAAGCAAATTTACCTTGGTATAATTTAGTATCATTTTGACCATCAAGGTCGATACGCGCAATATGTGGGGTTTTACCATTTCGGGTCACATAAATACGATCATTACTGCTGCCAAAATGAGGCTTTAAACCACTTTCAGTGATAAGTTTTGCCTTGCCACCTTTAGCTGAAACCGCATAAATACCAGGATTTAATCCCCACGTAGGATCCGTTATGTAGCCACCTTTAATTTTACGGTAGACCACAGTTTTGCCATCAGGGGAAAAACTTGGTTCTACATACTTACCGGGCTCGCGCGTTATCACTTTGCCTTTACCACCACGGCTTGAAACAACACGAACTTGAGCTAGATTCTTATCATCCCAACTCACATAGACTATTTTTTTACCATCACGAGAAAAGCTCGGATTTAATTCAAACTGTGTTTTTTCTTTGGTTAGTCGCTTAGGTTTACCATTGGGTAATGTTTTACTGTAAAGATGCCCCATCGACTCAAACACCACCTTTTTGCCATCCGGTGATATCTTTACGTCACGCAGCATCTTAGTGTTAAAGGTTTTTTGATCAAGATCTTGAGCAAAACGCACTGCTTTTTGAATGGATTTTTCGGTTTTTACATGAAACTCAATGACATTAGATTTTTGGCTATCAAGTGATAATTTATTGATTTTACCGCCTGCCCAAAAAACTAAACCATCGCTTTTAGGTGTCCACGCCATTGTCGGGTAAACACCATGAATAGCCCAAGTTTCTTGCATATCACGCTCTAAACCATCATAAATTTTAGTTTGTGCACCACTTTTAAGGTTGTATAAATACAAATTAGATTGAAAGTCATCGCGGCTGATAAAAGCAAGGTATTTACCGTCAGGTGAAAGGGTTGGTCTAATTGCCCCACCTTTGCCTGAGACGATAACTTTAATTTCGCCTGTTTCAAGCTCAAGGCGTTTTATTTTATAAATGCCCTTCTCTGAGTCTTTTGAATAATGGAAGGTCTTACCCGGCGTTGCATCTTGTGAGAAATAAACATATTTGCCGTCATGCGAAAATGCAGGTTCGCCTAAATCTTTTTGCTCGTTCGGGCGTTTCGTTAACATCACGCCATTGCCACCAGATTTATGGTACATCCACACTTCACCCGCACCAAGTGAACGACTACCAGTATAGTGTTTACGACCAACAAGGTAGTTACCATCAGGCGACCAAGCAGGACTATTTAATAATCTAAAAGTCTCAGTGGTGACAGCTTTTGCTTCACTACCATCCGCTTTCATGATCCATAAATTATCACCACCATCCTCATCCGAAGTAAATGCAATATATTTTCCATCAGGACTATAGCGGGGTTGCATTTGCCAAGCAATATCTGTCATCAGTGGCGTCGCTTCACCGCCTGTGGCAGGCATGGTGTATATGTCACCTAATAAATCAAAAACAATCGTTTTACCATCAGGGCTAAGATCAACATTCATCCACGTACCAGAACGTACATCAATATTTGCTTTAGTAAATTCACCTTGTGGCTTATTTACTGACCACTTTGTCTCAGAATCAGTTGTTTTAGCGGTAACACTTACCTCGGCTGAGGCGTTTGTTGTTGGTAACGCAAGTAACACACTTAATGCAACGGCAGAAAGCACGTGTTTATTGGCAGTAAAATGTTTACTGAGAGTAACTTTTGCAGGTTCAAGCTTCGATGAAAGGAAGTTAGACGGCATGAATGAGTACCTTTTGAATAAGTTAGGGCTAATTTCTTAATAGTGATACTAAATCACAATCGATAAAAAAATGTAAGGCAGATACGTTAAAGAAGCAAAATTGTAAGTTATATAACACGGTGAAATAATGGCTGTGTTGTAATGCAGAGTTGCCAAAAGCAATAGATAGGGAAATAAACTACAGGCTAGTTATAGATTACCTTGCCAGTAACCAACATCTAGCCATTGCTCAAACTTATAACCAACTTCTTTAAAGTGAGCAACTTTTTCCAAACCAAATTTTTCATGTACAGCAACACTTGCCGCATTAGGCAAGGTGATACCACCAATAACACTGTGTACTTTAGTGGCCTTGAGTTTTGAAAATAACGCTTGATACAACTGAGCACCTAAGCCTTTTCCTGTATGCGTAGGTGACAAATACACGGTAATTTCAACAGAGAATCGGTATGAAAAACGTTCTCGCCATGGACTTGCATACGCATAACCTACTATGTCCCCTTTTGAATCCTCTACCACTAACCAAGGTAAGCCAGATTGTTCAACGCTGGATATTCTCGTGGCAATGTCTTGTGCGTTTACCTTACTTTCTTCAAAAGTGATCACTGTGTTAGTAATATAGTGATTATATATGTCACAGATAGCTTGAGCATCTTGCTGTTGAACGTCTCTAACCATGCTTTCTCTCTCAGGATTTATTAAAGCTAAACTTTTTTGGGTAAATATTACTTAATGCGTATTTATGTTGCGTATTTCTTATTAAGTAAAGAGTGCGTTGTTAATGCGTAATTAACAACGCATCAAGTTAGGATTATTTACTGTAATGGCGAATAACTGATATTTTTCCATTTTCAATTTCTAGCACTTCAAAAGCGGTATTGTTGATAATGATTTCTTGGCCATTATCAGGGTGGATACCTTTAGCCTGAGTATGGTATTCAATCATAATGACGTTATGGCCAAAGGCTGAATTGGTCAGTTTTACCTGATACTCAGTATGAATCCCTAAATAATAACTCATGCCTTTTCGCAGCATTTTCTTACCGTCTGGCTCACGGGTATCATTAGCAGCATACGGTAAGTGTTGATAACCGACATCATCGGTAAGTAATGACAAGTAATGTTCTAAATCTTGTTTTGTCGCTTTAGGGCTTTGCACCTGTTGCCATGCAGCAAAGTATTTTTGGCTTAACGCGGCATAGTCGAAGCTTTTCGCTTGAGCGCCACTGGCGATAAATAACAGCAATAGACTAACATTTACTTTTGAAATGATACTTTTGATCATGTAACTTTCCTGTATTATTAAGTTGAACTATTTAACCTCAGCTCGGGATAATAACAAGTCTAATAATTTCAGACCGTTAACTTATCTCTTAACCCGAGTTGATGTTAATTAATTTTGCGGCCAAGGACGTTGGCTTTCAGCTTCTATCCAAGCATTGACCCAGTCAGGTACATCAAAATCAGGACATGGTTTATCATAAGCTGCCAGTACTTCTGTTGCCGGCACTAGCCCTTGTTTTGATGTTGTTGCTAGTTTGATTAATGCAGAAGAGCAAATCTTTCCTTTTGCGTGGGTTTCTTGCAAGAAATAAAACCAACGCCCATCATGGCATATTAATTGTGTTGTTAAACTGAATTTTTGTAAGAAAGCAATTCTTCTGCGGTATCGAACACTAGCGCCACCAACAGCAACCGCCCACTTGTGTTTTTTCATTAATGCTAGAAAGCCTGTGCGATGAGAGAAGTCCCACCGCCCTAACTCCATATAACTTAAATGCCGAGCATTGTTTAGCTCAATAAAAACATCGATATCAGTTATTCCTGCTCGACAATGAATGACGCTCTTTTCATCTAAATTGAGTTTAGTGCTTTTTTTCGCCTTAAAAAGTGTACTGAACAGCTTAATATATGGATACATGCCTTGATATCATTATTAGTTAACAAACGTTAATGCAGATTACGCTTAACGCATAGATAAATAAAGTAATATTCAAACATATGTTTAAATAACGCTAAGCGTAATTTAAAACTGCTTGTTAGCATTGAGATGAAACGAGTGCTACAAAGGGGTTTTTACTGTTAAATAAGCATGAAAAAATATTAAAAACATTAGGGATAACCTGCGATTTGTCTGTGGTACATACAAGCCGTTAAGATGACTGTAATGTATGTAAAACCATTGCCATGGTTTGTTTTCCTTCCGGGGTAATCATCATATTCTTCAACATTTTTTGTTTAAATAAACACTGTTTTGTTAATGGTTCACTCATCTCAGCACGGTTATTTTCAAAATCGTCATCATAACTACTTTTCGCATAAGCGAGATAAGTTGATTCATTAATCAACTGTATTACTTTAGGGAATTTTTGCTTGAAAGCGGTTAACGTTTGTTTGAATGCTGCAGCATTTGCTTTTGGGCAAAGGGCTAATGCACCATCCGTTAACTGATAAATACCTTTTACCATGTTACGTTTTTGTCGTTCTTGCTCAGATAAATCACTGGCAATAGCGCCACTCGTTAGCGTTAGAGTCAACAAGATGGTGGTAATTTTTTTGATGGTGATAGTTTTTTTCATTGCATATACCTTACTAGGCGCAAAAAAAATCAGTTTGCTTCATGGTTAATAAAACAAACTGATTAAGTTTTTACACGGTGTTTATAAGCCGATTAGTTACAATAAACCTGCTGTAACCGTTTAATTAATGGCAAGTCATTTTCACTGATGGTACCTAACTTTAACCACTGTACTAAGGATTTTGTTAGGTCAATTGTATTACCGGACAACATTTGATCTTGCATTAACTGTACTTGAACCTTCATGCGTTGCTCAGCTAATTCCGCCGGTGATTCAACTTGCGCTAGAATTTCAATCTCAAGCGTCTTATCAAAACGACTCTCTCCGCTAACGTGTGCTGATATTTTTGCCTGCTCTTGTAAACGTTTTTGCCAAAAGCTAGTTAATTGGCTAAATAAAGTCGATGATGAAAGCTCCGTGAAATCTTGGGCTTGCTGTGCTTGTTCAGTCAGTAAACTAAATAATTTAAGCCAATTTTGCTGTGTTTTTTCCTGTGCACTTTTAACTTCCAGTTGTTCTAGTTGCTTGATCAAGTTTTCAACGCGCGTTGCAACACTTTTAATTACCGGCTTACTAGCTACAATTTCACGATGGCAATCTTGTGCTTGCTGTTTGATTTCTTGTAATGATTTTAAATCAATTGGTTGGTCTAGATCATTAAGCGAAGCTTCCAGTGCAAGTATTTGGTTTTCAAACACTTGCTGCTTATTGGACTGTGCTGCTTGTTGCTCAGACTTTAACGCATCGCGTTTAGCAAATAACTGATCGTTTACCGCTCTAAATTGTTTCCACAAGCGACTTTCTTGTGCATTGCCGGCAAAGCCAACCGCACGCCAATTGTTTTGTAATTGCTTAATTGACTCAATAGCAGCAAAAACATCTTCAATAACCATCAGTTGCTCTGCACTTTTAATTAAGGCTTGTTTTTGCTCAACATTGGCTTGGTGAAAATCATTTATCGCTTGTTTAATTGGCTCAACCGCTAATTTAAACTGTTGCTGCAATTGTTTATATTGTTTGCGGTCAACCTCACCTGCACCACTCCACTGCTGTTCTAAACTATTTAGCTTGCCTTCTAGTGCTTTATAGTTAACAGACTGCTCAGCAAGTTCACTTTCCAAAGATTTTACTAAAACAGAAGCTTTTTCTAAGATTTGTTGACGCTGTAATAAATGCTGTTCACGTAACTTATCTTGCTCAGCATAAAATAAACGACAAGGCGCAAAAGCTTGTTCACACGCGACATTAAATTGTTCATTCAGTGCTTTATCAATATCTTCTTCAGCATGCCCTAGTGAGTTCCACGTAGTGCGAAATTGTTTAACTTTTGTAGCCTGCTCATTGGGATTATCAAGCGGAGTGTCAACCAAAGCCTGAATAGCAATCAGTAATTCTTGTTTTCGTGGCGTGGCAATATAATGTTCCCAGTCACTTAACTCAGCCATTTTTTGACAAACATTGTCAAAATCTCGTTGTAATTGCTGTTGTTGTTGCATGGATAAATGCTCAAAAGATTCTTTAACGCCTTTAAATAAACCGAAACATACCTTGTATTTTCCGTTGTTCAATAAACGTTTAATATCTTGCAGTTTTTTCTTATGTTGAAAGAAAAGATCTTTTTGTTGGTTTTGTAAAGCTTTTAACCCTGACTGCCACGCCTGAACAATTTCTTTGTGGGAGTCAACAATTGAAGTAGGTAAAATACCTGAGGTTTTAGTTTCAATTACCTGCCAAGCTTTTAACCAATCATTATATGTTTGCTGACGGGTATTTAATTCATCAAGCGATTTAGGTAGTGCTAATTGCGAAATTTTAGAAATTAAGTGGGTTGCTTGGCTCACTGATTCTGCAATTTCAGGGATCTTATCCAAGCGTTGATTGAGCTCGGTTACTTGTTTACTAAAAACTTGTTGTTCACTGCTATTTAACACCGATGATTGTATTTGTTTCGCTAGGTCTAACAACTGTGCTTTAAAAGTCGCCTCATCGAGATTTTCACTTGAAAAAACAGCCGTTGTTAATGCTTGGCTTATTTGATTTAACTGCTGCGTAAAAGATTTCTTATCTTGTTGTTTATCATGAGCTAATTTGTCACTAATAATTTGCTGTTGATATTGCTCTGCTTTAGCAACAAACAGTTTATCTAGGTGCGCCATGATGGTTTGATATTTACCGTCAAACTCCGCTACTTCATCAGCATTAAAAATTGTTTTTTCAGAGGCTAGTGCTTGCCATTCATGGATGAGTTTAGCTTTACGTTTTTTGTACTCGCTATAATCGCTGACATCTTTGAGCGCTTGTAACTTGGCTAAAATTAACTGAATTTGTTTTGATAGTTTTTGCGGCTTTTCAATTGACGCTTGAATCGTTGAAATTTTTGCTTCAATTTGCCCTGTAATTGTTTGGTTACATGCTTTTTTCGCCAGCTTCTCTAAGACTTTAATCTCTTCAACTTGCTCAAGTAAATACTCTTGCAGCAATGGGTTTTGTTTTTGATTAAAGGTTTGACTGAGTAATTGGCTGCTCGTTTTGCGGGCGCTAATTAATTGATAAAGTTTAATCATCAAGCCACTGTCTTGCTCATGGGCAAGCCAAGCTTCTAACAGTGCGGTGGCTAGTAACGGGCTTTGTGCCTGTTTAGCGATTAATTGCGCTTTTTGTTGTTCAGATAACACAATTTGGTGATCGGTCGTTAAAATATCCTGGACCTGTTTTGCCGAGAACTGCTTGATTTTATCTTGTGAATTATGCTGACTTTGCGTTAAGTAGCAATCAAAAGACGCGATTTTAATCAGTGCTGCACGCCTAACCAAATCACTTTCATCTTGTTGTATGAGTTCGGTTAAAATTTGCAGTTGCTCAGCATTTTCAGCGGATAGTTCGTCATTGATTGCGCTAATACGTACAGCAGCATCTTTATGCTGCCAATTGGCTTTTGTTTTAAATAAAGAGGAGAAGATCATAAATAATTGGACTTAAATTGGTTTTTTCTCAAAGAAGGTGACAAAACAGTAATCTATAATTCATTGTTACTGAAATAAGCGATATCGGCCTGAGTAGGTTTAGTGCACTTTTTTATTTCTTCGTCGGATTGATTGTTTTTAAACTCAGACTTTAATTGACGTTTGTTCTTTTCAACAACATGACCATCTGCCCCGATGGTTAACATTTGATCATTATCAAAGTGTCTTGCTTGGTAAGCCATGCTCAGTTGCAATGCAGTTGCACGCTGTGCTTCATCCACGACTGTGCCTTCTGGCCACTTTCCGGTTTCAGCAGCACATTTTAAACGTAAATACATGTCATTCGACATGGCGTCTATGGTATTTAGTAAATCCATTAGAATTCCGAGAAGTTATTAAGTTAAATCTAGTTAAGTTTACGCTTGGTAAAAAGTAACATTGCGCGAATGACAATATACATAACAAAGCCGATTATTGCAGATAACATAGCTAAATTATGTTGCCACGTCCCCTGCTCGACATTGTCCCAAAACATAAAGAGAAAGCCACCACAAAATAGCAGCATGGCAATAAATGAGTAATTCATTAACCGCTGTGTTTTATTGATTAAATTAACACGATTTATACTAGCAAGTTTATCTGAATCTAATTCAGCTAAACTTAGGTTACAGTGACTACAGGACTTTGCTTTGTCTGAAATTTTCTTAGAACAACCCGGACATTTTATAACAGCCATTAAATTACTCGTGCAATGATATATTAAACGATGTAAGTAGGTGCCTTTACTAAAATATATAAAGTAAAGGCTCTTACAGATTTTTGCTTAGTATACCTGACCCGTTTCGCTATTTCACTACACTAGTCCCTCAAAAATGTTTAATTATTGCTTATGATAAAGAAGTGACTCTTTAATTGGATTTATCGGTGTTTTAACGTTAAATAATACTGCATCAATTACCGGGATGACAGCAAAGGTGAGCGTAGCCAAATAACTCACACTAAATAAACTCAACTTGGGTTAACAGGTAAGATAAGTAAAACTAATAGCGTTATAATAACCACGTGCCTCTAGCTTGATAGTTTTTATTAATTCAGGGGATATTCATTAAGAATAGTTATTCTATTGTTTATGAATTTAACGCACAAGTCAGTAAAGCTAACTACTAGGGAGCTATTTGTTATCCAGAGCTGAGGTTTATTAGTTAATGCCAATTAACACTGATTAATTTTACCTATCCAACAACTTTACCTTCAGCCATAAAAAAAGCCGTTCGAGGTGAACGGCTTTTGATTAGACTCTATAAAGTTTATTAAAACAGATTAAGCACTTTTCTCTGTGCTCTCTGATTTTTCTTTAGCAATACGCTCTTCCCAAAAGTCAGCATTATCAATGCCTAATTTTTTGGGATCAAAGGTAAACTTACTAACACCTGCTTTTTGCTGTGCCTCGTAATCTTTTAAGGCTTTTATTGCAGGTTTAGACATAAAGAAAATGATGATAATACCAATGATATTCAACCATGCCATCATGCCAACACCTATATCACCCATGCCCCATGCTAAGTCAGCAGCTTTTACCGTACCATAGAATGTTGCACTGATTATCACTAGCTTAAGCGCTAGATTCAATGCAGGTATCTTCAGCGTACGACGGATGTAATAAACATTGTTTTCCGCAATAAAGTAGTAAGCCAAAATAGTGGTAAAGGCAAAGAAGAACAACGCCAAAGCAACAAATGGTTTACCAACACCGGTGAAAACACTTTCAACCGCAAGTTGCGTATACGCTGGACTGTTTGCAGCTACATCTGCGGCAACGTTTTGAATTAAAAACGCTTCGCCAACGCCGTGTACGTTGTATGCACCAGTAATTAAAATCATAAAGGCAGTCGCAGAACAAACAAACAAGGTATCAATGTATACAGAAAATGCTTGTACTAAACCTTGCTGCGCTGGATGTTCTACTTCAGCAGCGGCTGCAGCATGAGGGCCTGTACCTTGGCCAGCTTCATTTGAGTAAACACCGCGCTTAACACCCCAACCAATTGCTGCACCAACACCTGCCATAGGGCTAAAGGCATCATTGACTATCATCATAAATACCTCGGGTAACTTATCAATGCTTAAGCCAATGATAACGAGTGACACCAAGATATAAGCAAGCGCCATAAATGGCACAACCACTTGGGTAAAGTGTGCAATACGTTTAACACCACCAAAAATGATGAAACCAAGCAGCAAAACAATACCTGTAGCCGTATAAACTTTAACCATGCTTAACGTGCCTATGGCTGTTTCAATAGTATTACCTTGACCAAACACCATTGTAATAGCCTCGCCAATACCATTTGATTGCACCATGGGTAACATCAAACCACACGCAATAATGGTTGCAACGGCAAAGATCCATGCGTACCATTTTTGACCCATCGCTTTTTCAATATAGTAAGCCGGACCACCACGGTAAAAACCGTCTTCTTCTTCTTTATAAATTTGCGCGTTAGTTGATTCGATATAGGCGGTTGCCGCACCAAAAAAAGCAACGACCCACATCCAAAATACCGCACCAGGGCCACCAAAACCAATAGCGGTAGCAACACCTGCAATATTACCTGTGCCTACTCGGCCAGATAACGAAACAGCAAGGGCTTGAAATGATGACAATCCCTGCTCTGAGCTTTTACCAGAAAGTAATAATCGCCACATTTCTGCAAAGTGACGTACTTGTACAAAGCGTGTTAATACGGTGAAAAATAAACCTGCGCCTAAACACAAGTAAATTAACGCGGGACTCCAAATGATGCCATTGATACTATTGACAAGATCTTGCACTGTTAACTCCTACTGTTTTTATTATTATCTTAAATTATTTGTTCTTATATAGGTAAAAGGCGAATTTGCTATAAATTCGCCTTTATTATCTGCTTTAATAATTAACGTAAATCGTCAACCATATGATAAACGCCCGCTAAGAAATCTCGTCCAAGTAGACTACTGCGCTCATCAGACCAACCAACACTGTAATCAGGTAGTAAATCATTGTCTTTAAATGGCATTTCTATAGTGTAAGCTAAACATTTAAACTGATTACCAACCCAGTTAGTACCAACCGTTGGGTTAGCTTGACCAGGCTCATCTTTATCATAACCACGATCGTCTTGGAATTCTGGGGTAATTGCTACCATAAATTGCTTAAATTTATCTTCTAGCGCTTTATGACGCGCGTCATAATTTACAACACCTTCACAACCTGCAACAAAATTTACCGGTAATGCTTCATCACCGTGAACATCTAAGAACATGTCACAGCCAACTGCTAGCATTTTTTCTCGCACTAAATAAACTTCAGGGCTTTTGTCCATGCTTGGCTCTAGCCACTCTCGGTTTAAGTTAGACCCTACCGCATTGGTACGAAGGTGCCCACGAACACTACCATCAGGGTTCATGTTTGGCACAATATAAAAAACAGCTTTGTTTAATAATTCGCGTGCTACACCATCATCTTCATCAAGTAAACGGTCTAAGAAACCTTCTACAAACCACTCCGCCATTGATTCACCAGGATGTTGGCGTGCTGTGATCCAAATAGTGCGTTTACCTTCACCTTCTTCGCCTATTTTTAATAAGCTCATGTCACGGCCATCAATAGTTTGACCTAAAACTTGTAGCTGACAATCAACATCCATTTGCGCACTATGAATTAAATCTTGATGACGTTCATAACTGTAAGGTGCAAAGTAAGCAAAATACACCGAATCATATTCAGGCGTTAGGGTAATAGTAAGTTTTTCACCGTCATATTGAGTTGGCACGCGAAACCAATGTTCACGATCATATGACGCTACTGCCTGATAGTCTTTCCAACCTTCAACATATGCAGAGTTACCCGCATTGTTTAAATGCATCACATGCTCTACGCGATCGCCCGTTGTACTAGCGTCAGTTTGTAACTTAAAGTGGAACCATTGGTAAAAATCAGACTGATTGTCTTTTTTAATTTCTAATTGAATATTTGCTGCATCAGATGCATCGATAACGCGGATGTTACCACTATCAAAATTGTCAGTAATTTGCATAATAATTATTTCTTCGTTTGCTTGGCTCAGCTATTTACATAGCGCCAATGAATAATTGAAGTTAATAGTGTACACAAACAACTGGCAGATCACTATAAGGATCGTGTGAAAAGATTTTTTACAATGAGCGCAGATAAAGCCCTAGCTCTGAAGAATATCCCATAGATTTACCAATAATCACATTTTCTTCACTTATAACGTAATAACTTGGATATCCGCTGATCTCAAAATTTTGTTTTATCACTTCATTTCCTAAGGCAATAGGAAAGGTTAACTGGTGTTGACTGGTAAACTTTACCACTTCGTTTTTACTGCTAAAATCTAATGCCACTGCAACAACATCAATCTGTTCATTTTTCTGATATAGGGCTTGTAAATTACCAATACTTGCGTGACACACTTGGCACCATGGCGCAAAGAAATACAAGATAGTAGTTTTACCTTGAGCATTTAATGACACCGTTTCCCCCATTAAGGTGGGTACCTTGTCAAAATCAAAGTTTTGAGTCGAATGGGTATAGTCAGCCAGCGAGGTATCGGTAGATAACATGCTAGTTTCTCGAAAGAAAGAAAGTAATTGAAATGCCACTACAAAAATAACGGCTTGAATAGCGAAACTTCGAAGCAAGGGAAGATCCTTTAATAAATACAATATATAGACAAGTAGACCCGAGAAATATTGATTTTATTTTGTAATTTTTTGTCTTTTGTTCGCAGAAGTTTGTTCAATGCGCGAATACCCTAAAATACTTTACACCAAGCGGATGTTTTCTTAGTTAATAGCCTCACTATCAGCGACCTGCTCAATGTTATAAAACCGTTGAACATTCACCGTCACCTTACCCCATGTTGACTGCTTGACTCTGAGTTGATGCTGCTCAAATGCGTTTTGTGAAACAAACTTTTCACTTACGTTGAATCGATTTGGGTTATCGCTATCTTGTCTGACACTAAAGTGTAAACACCCTACCTCAGCCTTTGTTAACTTTATGTGGTGTTCAAGCTCAGCTTTGACTTTTATTAAATCGTTGTCAGCAACAATGATATGACCCTGTAATATGATGTTATTCATTTAGTCCCTACATAATGACGGTTTATCTGCAAAGAGTCTGATATGACTTAATAAAACTTGACGGCTAAAATCTACTAGACTTAGAACTTTTAAAGCAAAACTTTTATGCTTTGGCTTTTAGTTCCGAAGCTTTTATACAATCGTTTTATAAAATATAGCTTTAATCGATATCGCAAGCGCAGGCTATCTCACCATTGGTTGTCCATTCTTTATACTTTGAGCCACATTGCGCTTTATATTGATTGCAGATTGCTTGGTTACCATATGAGGTAGAACTGCCAATTATACCTGGGCTTGTCGAACCATTAATAATATCTTCACTTGTCCATGGCTTAGTATCATGACTTGAACAGCCATAGAGTAAGCTAACAAGTAATGAGACACTGCAAAAAGTAAGTTGTGACCGAAAATTCAAAAGCATACTCCATTAATTTAGTAGGAACGGGTATGAACACAAGTCTCATTAACTCTAGCGATTAACTTCTCTGTTAAGCCGAGTTGAGTTTAGTCCAATTATATAGAGCTGCGAATTACCGCATTACTATAAAGTACTTAAAAGTAAAGCAAGTGGAATAAAGCTAACAAGTATATTCCACTGAATTTGGTATTAAAAAGCTACAGACAAAGTTCGAGAACTCTATTTATAATAAGCTTCTACGGTGCCTTTAAGTTTGATCAAAAGCGGTTGCCCACGACGGTCTAATGCTTTCGGAGAAGGGATTTTTACCCAATTTTCACTAATACAGTACTCTTCTACATCCGTACGCTCTTTGCCATTTAAGCGGATACCGATGTTATGTTCAAAAATCTCTTCTACGTGATGTGGGCTGCGTGGATCACCTGAAAGGCGATCTGGTAGAGCGGGTAGCGATTTTGTATCGTTCATTGTTTTGACCTGAATTGAAAATAATGCGTCATTCTAGACAATATCAACCTAGCCCTCAAGGCGCGTAAGTAGATTTGTTGTCATCAACAGAAACTTACCAATATATTTGTTTATTTAATGCACTGACACAATGACAAGTACCCGCTATTGATGTTATTTTTTTATTGGTTAAAGATTGCCCTTGCCAGCCTTCTGGATAAGTCAGGGTAAAAGCAGGCTTGATGACCTCAGTGCTTATTTCGCTAAAACCAACCTTCGAATAATAGTTAGGATCGCCATAAGTAAAGACAAACTCTACACCTTGCAGTTTTAAGTCTTTGATAGCAAGCTTAATAAGCTGTTGCCCTATGCCTTGGCGTTGATGCTCTGAATTAACAGCCACCGGCGATAAAATAAATGCCTTAGTATGGACCGAAAACGATAAACGAGAAAAGAAAATACACGCAATCACTTTTCCTTCACTCAAGGCTACAAAGCCCAATAAATCGTGTTCTTCGCTGGTATTTATTAGCTCTGCTACTAATTTGCCAATTAAAACGCCCTCTTCAGCGTTTTCCGCGTCGGTAAAGACCTGAGTGTATAGTTCAATAACTTCATCAGTTTGATTTGAATTAAAAGTACTTAACTCCATAACGATACCTCGTTTAAATTTACATTATTAGGCAATTAGCTAAAAGTAACCTCAGGCAACTAGACGACTCTCGCTCTTGATTATAAAAATACTGCTATCAGTTTTGAGATCTGAATAAACCCTAACACTAAACCACATATAATAAGTGCGGTCCCCGTTGAAGTTTCATTACTTGAGGCTGAAATGCCACTTGAACTTTTTTTAGCTCTCAATGATTTACCTTTTATCACAATCGCTATGGCAATAATCAAAACAATGAAATTAATTATTAATGATGATGTTAAATCAGCTTGCACAAGATTTCCTTTAAATTGATAGGCAGTATATTAATGATTTTTTAACTTGCAGGTTGATTAACACTCTGATTAATCTTGTACTGCATATAAATCACATGAAAAACTGATGTAATAATTGGCGTTAACCAAAGTATATCGCCTTTTACAGCCCCTGAAATTATGTTGATTCGATTGCGCACCATTATTATCCAGGTTACATCAAAGATACTTGAAACCATATGAATACCAATAGAGCTTTGCAAAATAGTGAGATCATCTATATTTGCTATACCGTAAAGTAAACTGATAAATGAAATAACAAATAACGCAATGCTGGTCGTGATAAATGCCTGAGGTATTTTCAATTCGGTGTGTTGATTTATTTGCTTTGAAAAATGGTAAAGCTTGTAGATCAAATAGCAGCCCAGTGTGACAATACATAGCAGGAGAGTCTTAGGCACGGAATCAACATCAAATACTTCTGTCAGTTGCTTTTGCATCTATTGTCCAAACCTGAATGAAATGATTAGATGAAAAAAACAATCATCATGCCCAGGACAGAGCCCAAGCTAGGCGCTATTATTGCCGCTATGAGTTCCAAATTGACTTTTTGTTGTTCAGACTTACCATCCCACCATAGCCCTAAATTAGTTTCCATATTGTAAAACCATGATGATGCTAACAGGCTCATAACGCTCTCCTTGAGCTATTGTAAATATTGAACAGACTACATAGGGATAATGTCTTCCATACCCTATAAATGAGGACATAAATGACAAATACAAGGCCCTAGTTAAAGCAGACGTATGAATTTCTGCTAGTGTTTACTTTTAACGAGAATAAGTGGTCTTAATATTTTGCCTTATAACTTAGCCCACTGCTGCTTTAGCCCGATGAAATGCACAACACCAAAAGATAAACAAATAGCAGAGCTCCACAGCCAGAATTCTGGTGAACGGCCCATGGGTGAGTTGATAAGAAAAAAGCCTGCAACGCCTCGCGTTAAATAAATCAGTGTTATAAGCGTCAGCGCTAAACGAATTAACGGCAGTCTAAAAATAACTCCCGCCGCAGAAAATGCATACATCGACCACAGACAAAGTACCACTACAATACCACTTGTAATAACAGTCGGTTGAGAACTTCCTTGCTCAGCAAGTAGTGCCATATGCTCACCAGCCCCAAAGAAGCGATACCAAGGTGCGCCAAAATAAATACAAGCAAGATGTAAAATGGCAGCAACCGCGCTCAATGTGCCTGCCGCTAGAAGAAAAAAATTCATGGATAGATAAACCCTTAGTGTAAATAACGCTTTGTTAAGGCAAAAAAGTGTCGATATGTTAGTGTCGAAGCAAAGCCCTGTAAACTATGCGAAGTGCCGCTGTATACTCTTTATACTATTCTTACTTTAATCAGGCGACGCGTAATTACCGTAAATTTTATTACCCATTGGCCGTTTAACTAAATAAATAGCGCCTTGGCTACTCATCTTTTTAATATCATTAAAAGCAAAGTATTCAGGATTTGATGTAAAGTAGTCAATATTGCGCAAATCACCGTATTGGATGCTTTGTACTACCGAGTATTGCCACTGATAGAAAAAGCTCCCATAAACTATCGATAAACCCTCATCACCAACACGGACAACTTTAGCAAGTTTGTATTTATTTTTAAGCGTTAGCTTATCTTGTAGAAGCCGCATATCTAAAAAGTAAATATCACCGACTTTCGGGTTATCAATGTATGTTAACGCCTGTTCTTGCTCAAGTGTATGCTCTATGTATTTTTGATAGCCCAAAGCAATACTCACTAGGATACAGATAACGAATAGGATTTTAGTTAACGGGGTTGATAACTCCGGTTTTAGTTGCTTTGTTCCTAAGGTTGGTAGCACTTTAAGTGATCCTTTTAAAGTTAATTGTATAGAATAATCTACTGAACGTTTTAATCAATTTGATGACAACAAACCGTAAGCTAGCCTAAAACATTGTATTATCATTTTTAGACGTCTTTGGAACAGGCTGCCCTACTCCCCAGTGCTCAACAATTTTCCCTGCTTTCATGCGAAATATGTGGATACCAGCGCCACCAAGAGACTCAGGTGTGTGTTTAACATGCAGGTGTAGCCAAACAAGATCACCATCAGATGCAGTTCGCTTAATAGTCATTGAAAGTTTTGGGTACTTCTTATATCGGCTTGCAAACAAGCTTAATAAAGCTTCTCGCCCATCCGCGATGTTTGGCGCATGCTCAATAAAGTTTTCGCTGTAACATTCATCACGCAAAATATCGATTCGATGCGAAGGCTTAAGATCAAGCCGGTTTTCCAACACTTCCATACAGTACACCGCTTTTTCTAGATTAGACTGCTCTAATTTAATAGCTGCCGTGTCTTTAGCATTAACTTCACCGAACAGGCTCAGCGCGAATATGCCAAAACCTATGGTACTAATCGATATATTCTTTCTAGTCATATACTTACTTTATACCTGTTGCACGTTGAGGCTAGATTATTTTATTAACGTATCCTGCCAACTAGCCAATACCTAAACTCAACAGCAGTAAATATATCGAGCAAACTCCAATCACAGACACCGTTGAAAACATTCCAAAAATTCTAAATTTTAGCTTCTCGTTAGTTTGACTAACACCATAAGCATGGACAATTCTTGCGATCAGTAAAAGTGCAGCTAAAAAATGAACAACGATTGCATTAGCACTCTGTGTTTCAAGAAAGTATAAAAGCAGTAATGCTAGAGGGACATATTCAGAAAAATTAGCATGAACCCTAATTGCACGATTTAATTTACTACTGCCACCATCACCAATTGATGCTCTGACTTCTTTTCGAATACCAATAATTCGTAAGCTTAAATAAAGGTAAAATAACGCAAGCAATGCGGCATAGAAAATAGTAATTGGCATAAGACCTCCTTGTATGCCTAGCGTCCATTTAAGGACTTGGTATAAGTTTAATGACTGTGTATAGCAAAGCGAAACCTAGCAAAGGTAAATAATTCCGCTTAAATTCTTTTATGGTTATTTTTGTACTAACTTCATGTGTAACAAAGGAAAAGGATTACCCTGTCCATCTAACGCAGAGCGATCAATCACCTCAAAACCTAGGTGCTGATAAAATCCAATAGCATCGGGATTTTGCTCATTTACATCAACTTTATCGGCGGCTTGATACTTAATTGCATGTTTTAATAACAGCGAACCAATCCCACCATGACGACACTCTGGTGAGATAAACAGCATTTCTACATTGCCCTGTGCTACTCCGATAAAGCCAACGATGATGCCATCATCACCTTTAGCAACTCTCAAATCAACAGCGTCAAAGTAATGATTCAAAATCAGAGGCTTTAGCGTATTAATGTTTTCTTCTGGCAAAAAATCATGGGTAGCTCGTACAGAGCTTTCCCAAATTTCGATTAAAGCGAGGTGATCGGCTTTAAATGCACTATCAATTATCATACTAAACCTTATGAAATAGGGGTGAAATTATTTCTTTGAGTTTTTTGCAGAAGCCCAAAATGCAACGGCCATAGCCACTCCCATGCTTATCCCAAAAGTGAGGCTATTTAATGCGACTCCCAAACTTGTGCCCAGGGCAACACCCATTGCAATGCCAAAGAGTACCGGGTTCTTTATTTTGTTAGCTTGATGAGTTTGTTGAGATTTATTCATAGATATTCCTTTATCTGTTATCTCCTCAACGAGGAAGTGATTTATCGTTTGTTAAAATATTAAACATAATGAAAACAGTCAACTATTTTTCAAAACAACTAATTATAAGCAATGCTCTTTTAACGCATTATGTATTGTGGTCTTACTGCTTACCCTAACCTTTACACAACCTGTGTTGGTATCTACTTTCTCTTTCTGAATAAGGGTAAACTCCCCTTCAACGCTCGATTTTAAATTATATTGGTAAGCTTTATTATTGCCTTCCAAAATAGCAGTAAATACCCCACCAACTAACGCCCCAGCTAAAGCACCGGCAATCATATCCTCGTGATTTCCATCCAGTTCATCTATAACACCGACAGCCGCTCCACCGACAATGCCTGTTTTCATATGAGAGGCAAGCTGAACTTGTTGTATCGACTCTATCGAAGCGTAAAACTCCTTGGTGATTACATTTTGATCTCTTCTGTCTACACCTGTACTTGAGCAGCCACTTAATAAAAGTAATAAAAGTAATGAATTTTTCATTGTATGTCCCTATGTGATAACGATGATTATTGTGTTACCCACCCTATCATTGAGTAATAATATTGAGTGTTTAGAGAATGTTATAAATTTGTAATAAGCTGTAAGAAAGACTGAGACTTGCTACATGAACATGGCGGCGAAATATTATGTCCATCGATATCATTTGCAATGCAACAGTTATAATAGACTGATTTTAAGGGAAATATGGCTTTAAATCCTTTGTAAATAGTTAGCTTTTCAATGATTGAATGGCATCGCCGATAGTCAGGAAATGTATTTTAGTGAGACAAAGCTCAGCCTTAGTAAATTCATGAGCACGAATTAACTGCGTTACGTCATCAGTGCTTAGCTTTCTTGCCATTATAACTAAAGCCATGTCATGAAGAATTTTGTGAGTAAACCCCTTTGAATCAATCAAGCAATCTGCTTCACTAAGGATTAAATCTTTACATTCCATGTTAAATTCAGCTTCAGACTTTAAATAAATAAGTTCATCATCGCCTTCTAGTTTTAATATACACGGCCAAGATACCATGTGCCTCTCCCATTAAGCATACAATGAGCAAAAATACCGTTCAGGTTACATTATGATTAGAATATTGATTAATTGGCTTCTTATATGATTATTTACCGGTAAATAACCCCCATAAGATATCGAATAAAATAGTTTCACCTTCTTCGGATTGTTTTGCATGTTGCGCTGCTAACTCATACTCTCTTTGCGCTGCTTGCGGTTGTCCTATCGATTCATAATATCGACCCGCTTTTTCATTATTTTTAGCCCTAGCAGAAAGGTCAGAACTTGACGCACAGCCGCTAAGTAGTAGCGACAATATGATCATAATTATTAATTTCAACATAAAAATCCTTTTTGATACTTAAAAAATTAAAACTCTTTGCTTCTCCGTGTAGCTTAAATTACTGATTATAAGTAATTTTGTATGCCATCCCGCGACATTGAATGAGTTTGTGGCAACTAACATTTCCGCCCTTAATGCAAGAGTCGAACACTAAGGCGTTACCACCCAATTTTTGTGTCTTAACTTTTAACTCTGAAATAAACGCGTTGGTACTTGGCGTTAGGTCTCTGTAATCTACTTGACAATAATTAGTTTCGACATAGCCAACCTGAGCACCACGTAGTCTCCAGACTTCTTCGTTAGTGAAACTTTCAACGACACTTTCACGAATTTGATGTTTTACATATTCACCAGCATTTGAATCAAAGCTGGTTGATTGACATCCATTTATTAAAAGCAATAACAGTGGTAGAAAAATTCTCATGTAATCTCCATTTACATATTACGCCCTGTTAAGGGTTAAATTATTGTTTGCTAGCTATAAAAGTAACGAACATAAACAAACTGCATATTGTTCATTAGCTTAGCTGTTGAGTGAGTTCTATTTAGAGATTATGCTTCTAAAATAACGTTAAAACCACCATAAATTAAACGTTTACCATCAAATGGCATCGGATTTTGATCAGGGTGCAGTCTAGGATCTTCCATAATTGCTTTCCAACCGGTATCACGAGCTTCTTTACTCGACCAAACAACTGATGAAAACACGACTGTTTCATCTTTGCCACAATTCACAGCCATGGGAAATGATGTCATATCACCATCTGGCACATCATCACCCCAAGCTTCAGTTATCTTAAGTGCGCCGTGATCTTTAAAGACGATTGCGGACAACTTAGCATGCTCAATGTACTCTTCTTTATTTTTTGTTGGTACTGCAGCGACAAAACCATCGACATAAGACATATATTACTCCTTAAAATACTCTACAGGTTGAAATTTACCTAAGGCTCACGCTAATGAGCAATATTTAGTTAGACAAAGTAATCGTCGAAGGAGTAAACAGTCAACTAATATTTACCCTTTTGACTAACTTGTTAAGTTTTTATTGAAATTTAACAAGTTATGTAAACCAAAACATCAAACATAACGTATAACCTTAGACATTAAATTAAAGGTAAAAGAATATGTTTTCAATGTTTAAGAGAGACCCAATTAAAAAATTAGACAAACTTTATGAACGTAAACTTGAAGAAGCTATGCTTGCGCAGCGCAATGGCGATATAAAATCTTATGCGATGCTCACCGCTGAAGCTGAAAATATAAAGCAACAAATTTTAGCGCTACAAGACACTACATCAACTTAAACACCAACCATAAAGCGAAAATAGCTATAACGAAGAAATATGTGAACAATTAAGATCCAAATGCTAACGACAACCGTATTGTAGTTTGAGTAATCTTTGAAAGAGTGAGCATATTATGAAATTTTTTACATTAAGATTATATGAATACTACAAGTATATTTTTGATTCAAAGAAAAACCCACTTAGACATATCCCTGACCCTGTCAGCCGATTTTACATAATGACAATTTTAGCGGGTATGTGGAGTTTTTGTTTTGCTATCTATTTTGGCAGTATAATTTACTTCGGCGTTAGCTTAGCAGCGCATGCAATTCTACTACTGATGTTTTTTTTCACTATGGCTGTATTTTACGACGCGGAAAAGAGTAAATCTTCGTGGCTTTTAAAACTGCGAAGAGGTAACAGCTAAGTATTTAGTATGTTAAATACTAAGTACTATAGACATCAATAAGTGCCTAGCTGAAGACTGATAACAGTTTGCTAATATTGTGCAGCATAGCGAAACCAAGCAAACTGTTTTCATGTTATTTAACAACATTTAGCCTAAAAAGATGATGAACAACTAACAAACTTGCTGGCTTTTCAATAGTCAATTATTCTCCTTATTATCTAGCGTCTAGATTAATTTCCTGGCTAATATTAGCGAGGAACGAGATAACAGATGTCTTTGCTCATTCAATCAACTCGTTAAATCATTTATACGCCTATAAAAGAACTCCTTTTCCTTCTGATAAGACTCTTTGTCGAAGGGGTACTTAGCATGTAAATCTTTTTTAATCTGATTTAATTCGGTAATTAATTCTATGTTACCTTGCATCACCTTAACGAAATGAAAGTGTTTCAATGCATTTGCATTATCAGTTTGGTAAATATGTAAATGGGTTTTTCTTTGTTTTTTAGTAAAATACTCTCTCCCTGAAATACCATATTCACCTTTATATACATACCCAAGGTTAATAATACTTTGATTTAAGAGTGAAACTTCCGAAATATTCTTTACAATGCCTAAAAGATCAATGCAATCTTTCGCATATAGTCCTTTGATCGCAGTTGAACCGATATGAAAAATTTCAATTTCTCCTTCATAGGCAGAAATTATCGAGTTTTTCTCTTTTTCAAACTCAGATATCCATTCATCATTGTGCGGAAATAAATACATAATTAGAGAGTGCTCTAGTGCACATAACGGGCTAAGTAATGGTTGGTCCAAGTACCTGAAGCATTAACAAAGGCCAACTGTTTTTTGTCCGTTATATGTGCTTTTGATGATTAAAACTGATAACCAGCTTGAATAAAAGCGCCTGTTTCACTTTCTTCGCTGCCCTTTCCCGTTAGAAGATTAAAGCCAATATTGAAACCCGACTGATCAATACCACTAAAAAAGTAAGTGTAACCTAATCCGCCACCGTAAATCGGATCATGGCCATCGAAAGTCCTTTCAGTGCCAACAGCTCCAACGTATAGGTTTATACCATGGTTTTTACTTTGAAAATCAAATAGGTCTGTAGTTATCCAGCCAAGACCCAAACCGTAAGTAGTACTACTGCCGCTTATTTGCATAATTCCAGCCGAAACATACTTTATATCAACGTCAGACTGAAACCCTGCATTCATGCCAAGTCCACCATACATCGCGCCAACGCCAAGACCCAAAGTATAATTATTGTCAGCTAATGGCTGCGGTGAAAAAGCTAAGGCAATAGAAAGTAATGATGATTTATAGATAATATTCAAACGTGCTCCTTACGTTTTAGTTTTAGTTTTATACATTCCGCGATAGTAAGAGGTTTTTTACTCGCTTGTTATATGTGCTATTGAACCGTGTGATCTTTAATAGATTTAGTTATAGCGTCAACTTGCTCTTGTTTTCTTTTTCGGCAGTTTACTCTATCTTCAGCATGACCTTGCTCACACTTTGAGGCGGCATTATTACTTTTAAGTACACCTAAAGCAATCTCGCCAAGACTCCCTGAACGCGCTTGAGAGCTTTGATTTTTTGAATCAAGATCAGCGCAAGAACATAGAAAGAAAGCTAGGATTAATGTTAAATACTTCATCAGTGAAGTAACCGCCCATGTACTTATAATGCCTATTAAGCGACAAATAATTGTTGGATAAAATAAGTGAGGAAAGAACAACAAGCCAACTAATTTTTCCATTAGAAGTTCTTGATAGAGCTTTAGCTCACCACAAGAATAATATAGTTTTATTCCTTAAATAGAATGTCAGAGTATACAACTTTATTGGTATTACTAATGGGTGATTGCGCTATGAAGCCAACCTTGATTGCCTTTGGAGTCGTTAAACTAAAAGATCTTAGATATGACCACTCCTGACCACTTTCGGAATAAAGAAAGGTAAACGTGTTTTTTTTTCTTACTATTTTAAGGTATATATAATTGTTCTTAACCAAATAGTGATAAGCATCATCACTCTGTAGGGAGTGAGGGAGTCCAATTATCTGTTAGTCCCGCTTTAATTGCTTGTAGGCTATGACAATAACCAAGCTATTCCGGTTGCTTAAATACCCAGTAAGCAATAGGTACAAGAGCAAATTCTAACCCTATATAAAGAAGTAGAATCGGTTGTGGAACGCCATCGACGAAGTAACTTATAACTCTGCCAATGACCAAGCCCCCTGTGAACACTATTACAGTAACCAATGCAGGATTTCTGTAAGACTTATTAAAAGCAGAGAATAACCAAAATAATCCAAGCGCTATATAAAGGCACATTACAGCTCGTAATATATGTGCAATATTTAAATCAAGAGTTTCTATGCCAAGGAAAGTAGAAGCAAACCAATTAGGGGAAATACCATAAGCTAGGGCAATAGGAATTACAGCAAAGAATGCAAAAATCAAAAAGTTTTTCTTTATATTTTTCATGTTAATCATCTGTCTCTTATACACATCTGACGCTGCCGACGATCTACTCTGTGTAGAT
>CAJXPG010000015.1 GCA_913057925.1 uncultured Colwellia sp.
TTTAATAAAACTAAGATTACTGCATTCATTACACTATATCAATAAGTTATAAAAATGGCTTGAACTGGTTGATGTGTTAAAGGCGGAAATATTCCCGCTTTCCGGGGGAAAGAAGGATTTCACGCAAACTGTGTATTTATACAGCTAACTAGTGGGTTGATATTTATAACATCTTTACATAACACTAAATTTTTTATACTTTTTTACGCTAGCTGAAAACAAAAAACGCGACCTAAGCCGCGTTTAAATATATCGCAAAGCGATTCATAACTCAGAACAGAGAATTAACCAATACTAGTAACGCCACCCATGTACGACTGTAATGCAGCTGGTATGCTAATGCTACCGTCAGCTTGTTGGTTGTTTTCTAAAATAGCGACTAAAGTGCGCCCTACTGCTAAGCCTGAGCCATTTAGCGTGTGCAGTAATTCAGGTTTATTAGTTTCACTGTTTCTAAAACGTGCTTGCATACGGCGAGCTTGGAAAGCGCCCATGTTTGAACATGAAGAAATTTCGCGGTAAGTATTCTGTGCCGGTAACCAAACTTCTAAATCGAAAGTTTTGGTAGCACTAAAACCAACATCACCACTACATAATTGTACCGTACGGTACGGCAATTCTAATTTTTCAAGGATAACTTCAGCATGACGGGTTAATTCGTCAAGCGCTGTCATTGAATTTTCTGGCTTAACGATTTGTACCATTTCAACTTTATCAAATTGATGTTGGCGAATTAAACCACGAATATCACGACCACCTGAGCCTGCTTCACTTCTGAAACATGGCGTATGAGCAGTCATTTTAATAGGCAGTGCATCTTCTTCGATAATTTCATCACGCACTAAGTTCGTTAGTGGCACTTCAGATGTTGGGATTAACGAGAATTTTTTATTTGATAAATCAGTGTGAAATAAGTCTTCACCAAATTTTGGTAACTGACCTGTGCCATACAATGAATCAGCATTAACAAGGTAAGGTACATACATTTCTTGATAGCCATGCTCTTCTGTATGGGTATCAAGCATAAATTGCGCGAGTGCACGGTGTAATTTTGCAATTTTACCACGCATAACGGCGAATCGAGTACCCGCAAGTTTAGCACCGCTTTCAAAATCTAAACCTTTGTCAACTGAGAAGCCTAAATCAACGTGATCTTTTACTTCAAAATCAAATTCACGTGGTGTGCCCCAACGTTTTAGTTCAACGTTATCATCTTCATCTTTACCTTCTGGTACAGATTCATCAAGTAAGTTTGGAATGGCGCTAGCAATGGCATCAATTTTTGTTAATACCTCATCTTGCTCTGCTTTAGCTGCATCTAAATCACTACCAAGTTGACTAACGTGTGCAAGTAAAGGGGCAATATCTTCACCACGTGCTTTTGCTTGGCCAATAGATTTTGAACGAGAGTTACGTTCATTTTGTAATTCTTGTGTTTTAACTTGGATCGCTTTACGTTGCTCTTCTAACGCACTTAATGACGCGGTATCTAACGCGAAGCCACGTTTGGCAAGTTGTTGGGCAATATTATCTAAATCAGTTCTAAGCTGTTTTGCATCAAGCATAATTTGTTCACATTCTTGTTTAAAAAGTTATTAAAAGTTGTTTGTCTGTTGTGCTAAATAAAGTACGTTTTTTCTACGGGTGTTAAGGTGGTAAACGCTTATTTTACCAATGCCGTTACCATATACATACCTAATGCTGCTGCACCAATGCACAAACAAACATTAAGCAAAATATTTAACGCGGCTTTTAACACGTCGCCTTGTTGCAATAATAACAAGGAGTCTAATGAAAATGTAGAAAAGGTGGTAAATGCACCTAAAAAACCTATTCCTATTAGGGTTCTATGAACACTAATGTCGAGAATTTCTTGCTCGATTAGCTGATATAACAAACCCATAATAAATGAGCCGCTGATATTAACCATCAATGTGGCAAAAGGGAAACCTTTTCCGAGCCAATTTAGCACTAATTGCGAAATATAAAAACGTAAACTGGCACCACAAGCCCCACCAAGAGCGACAAAGGCGTATAATGTGAAGTTACTAATAGCGCTGCTCATGACTATCCCTGTTAAGTTGGTTTAAATACTCAAGCTTTTCTTTTAGTTTCTTTTCTAAGCCACGCTCTGTTGGTTGATAAAGTTCAGTGTGAGAGCTATCAGCGTGTGCTAATGCTTCGGGAAAGTAGTTTTCACCGGCAGCAAAAGCATTTGCTTCGTCATGGGCGTATCGGTATTCACTGCCATGGCCAAGTTCTTTGGTGATATTACTGGTGGCATTTTTTAAATGCAGCGGCACGTCAAGGTCACAGGTTTGTTGCGCGAGCACTTTGGCTTTATTAAATGCCATATACACAGCGTTACTTTTTGGGGCAAGTGCCATGTAAACCGTTGCTTGTGCAATAGCGCGTTCACCTTCACTTGGCCCAACGCGGTGAAAAGTATCCCAAGCATTTATGGCTAATTGCATCGCTCTGGGATCGGCATTACCAATATCTTCACTGGCAATAGCGAGTAAACGTCGTGCCACATAAAGTGCATCGCCACCTGCCGTTAAAATTCTCGCATACCAGTACAACGCGGCATCAACACTTGAGCCACGTACTGATTTATGAAAGGCGCTGATCAAGTCATAAAATGCATCACCACCTTTATCATAAAGTGCTATTTTGCTACCAGCTACTTGAGAAATGAGTTCAACAGAAATGTTTTTAACAAATACTTGGCTACCCTGCTCTGCTTTTTCTGACTCGGTCGTTGGCTCCGCTACTGTGCTATCAAGACAGTTTTCTAATAAGTTGAGTAAACGTCTTGCATCACCATCGCTACGGTTAAGTAAACTTTGTTTGGCGTCAGTACTTAGCGCAATGTCGATACCTTGCTCTGATTCACATAAGGTAATAGCACGTGATAATACTTGTGCTAAATCATCCGAGGTAAGCTTTTTTAAGGTATATAATCGTGCTCGAGACAATAACGCTTGGTTTAATTCAAACGCTGGGTTTTCTGTGGTTGCGCCAATAAAAATAATGGTGCCATCTTCAATATGCGGTAAAAAGGCATCTTGCTGTGATTTATTAAAACGATGTACTTCATCAACAAATAATACCGTTCTTCGCTTTTGACTGCCCTCACCTTGGGCGCGTAGTTTTGCTTTATCAATTGCTTGGCGAATTTCTTTTATGCCAGAGGTTACCGCAGAGACACGCTCAATGTCAGCATTGGCATGTTGAGCAATAATTTCTGCTAACGTTGTTTTGCCACTACCTGGCGGGCCCCAGAAAATAAGTGAGTGACAATGACCTTGCTCAATAGCTTGGCTAAGCGGCGAGTCTTGCCCAAGAATATGCTGTTGTCCAACATACTCGGATAAGTTTTTCGGGCGCATTTTACCCGCCAGTGGCATAAAACTACTCGCCAACGGCTGATTATCCGCTGTCGACTGGCTTTCACTTGGCGCTAAATCGAATAGCGACTCTTGCGTGCCTTGGTTCGGATTGATATTAGTATCTTGCCCTGACATGTGTTTATCGCTTGTCTTCAAGTCTTACACCTTGAGGCAAGGTGAAGTTAAATAATGCCGCGCTAGGCTTAGTTTTGCTATTAAAGTTGCTTAAGTGTATTTGACTCACTTGCCCTGTGGCATCTTGAAATGAAAACTGTTTCAATTGACTATCATTTTTGTCGGCAACATCAGCAGTGGTAAAGGTTAAGGTTAAACGTTTAATTTGACTGTTTTTATCGACTGGGGTTATTACAAAACCTTGCTCTTGCTTATCTTTAGCGAGCTTTGTTACTTGGTATTGTTGCCAAAGCGACGGTTCATCACTGGTTAACAACAAAATAGGCGTATTATGAATCGATGTCGCTAAACTATAAGCACTCGCTTGCTCGATAAATGGGTCGTAAAACCATAAGGTATTACCATCACTAACAATCAACGTTTCGTCCGGTGTAACGGTTTGCCAATTAACTAAATTGGGTTTACTGATGGCCAATGTGCCAGTGCCTTGTTGCAATAACTCCCCTTGGTCCGATAATATTTTTTGCTCAAAGTTAGCACTAAAAAAAGCCAGCTTTGACAGTGTTGCCATTAAACTTGCTTTAGCGTTATCTTGTTGCTCTGTACTCTCGGTTGCAGTACTCTCGGTTACGCTAACCTCGGTTGAGTTAATCACGTCATCATTAACGGGCTTGCTGTCGACAATAGTGCTGGTTAAAGAAAGTACTGGCACGAGTAAGCTGGTAAGTGTGAGTTTTTTTACTAAATTAATTGGCATAATCTTCATTCTGATAATTGATGCCAACTGCGATTTACGCACAGTTGGTATATATATGTAAGGTAATATTGGTTAGGTAAATCTCAAGCGTTTTTATAACAACCCGTTAAAATTCTCGTACCGGAGGCGGCGCTAATACTTCTCGCGCACCGTTGTTACCCGGAGTAGATACGACACCTTGAATTTCCATTTGTTCAACTATTCTGGCAGAGCGGTTATAGCCAATTCTAAATTGTCGTTGCACACTAGAGATGGATACGCGACGCTTCTCAGTAACAAAATTAACGGCTTCATCGTAAAGCGCGTCTAACTCTTCTGCGCCCTCACCGCCTTCTGCTTGCTCACCAGGTAACAAGATATCTTGTTCATTTTCACCTGATAAAATTTCTTCTACGTAGTTTGGCTCACCACGAGATTTCCAATCTTTAACAACCGCGTGCACTTCATGATCGTCAATAAAGGCACCATGAACACGTGTTGGTACACCGGTACCCGGTGGTAAATAAAGCATGTCACCCATACCTAGTAATTGCTCGGCACCTTGCTGATCTAAAATGGTACGTGAGTTTAAGCCTGAAGATACTTGAAACGCCATACGTGTTGGAATGTTTGCTTTAATTAAGCCGGTTATAACATCAACGGATGGACGCTGTGTAGCAAGTACTAGATGAATACCAGCAGCACGGGCTTTTTGTGCAATTCGGGCAATGAGCTCTTCTACTTTTTTACCTACAATCATCATCATGTCGGCAAATTCATCAACTATAACAACAATGCTAGGTAATTTTTCCAGCATAGGCGGAGTTTGATCCATACCATCGGTGGGTTGCCATGTTGGGTCAATTAACGGCTCACCTGCGGCAATCGCTTCAAGTACTTTTTTGTTATAGCCTTTTAAGTTACGTACACCAACAGCCGACATCACTTTGTAGCGACGTTCCATTTCTCCAACACACCAGCGCAGTGCATTAGCGGCATCTTTCATGTCGGTAACAACTTCAGCAAGTAAGTGTGGAATGCCTTCATAAACAGATAATTCCAACATTTTTGGATCTATCATAATCATACGCACATCTTCTGGCGTTGATTTATAAAGTAAACTGACAATCATGGTGTTCACACCAACAGATTTACCTGAGCCGGTAGTACCTGCAACCAGTAAGTGTGGCATTTTGCCTAAATCAACCACTACCGGATCGCCGGCAATATCTTTACCTAGCACCATCGCAAGCGAAGAGGTTGATTCTTCAAACGCAGGACAAGCAATAACTTCACTTAAGTGTACTATTTCTCTGTGCTTATTCGGTAATTCTAATCCGATAACAGACTTACCAGGGATAACTTCAACCACACGAACACTAATCGCAGACAGTGCGCGAGCTAAATCTTTCGACAAACTGGTAATTTTATTAACTTTAACGCCTGGGGCTAAATCAAGCTCAAAACGCGTAATAACAGGGCCTGGGTAAACAGAAACCACCTGTGCTTGCACACCAAAATCTAATAATTTAGCTTCAACCAAGCGACTTACTTGGTCTAACTCATCTTGGTTAATCGGGTTTTTCGCTTTATCAGCGCGGTCTAACAAGTCAATCGATGGCATACCTTGAAAGCTTGGTTCACCTGCGACTAAATTCACCTGACCATTATCAGCGGTTAAGCTTTGCTCTACTGGCATCATTGGCATCGGTGGCGACTGCACAACGGGCTGTTCATCATCAGCGACATTAGGCTTTTCAACTTCAGCAAAAGCGGCAGTGATTTCTTTTTCACTGACTTGATCTTGAATATTCCCCACTGATGGCTCTGTCATCAGCTCAGATATATCGATAAAAGGTTCGGTTTTTGCTAATTCTGCTTGTTCTTCAAATTCTGTATATCGGCTTTGCGTAGCACTAAAAGAGCCGGCAAGTACTGCGGTCGCTGAGTGGTCAACTACCGCTGGTTTAGCAATAGGCTCTGGCGTAACTTCAGGCTCAGGTGCAATTTCAGTCTCTGGTTTAACGGTATTTTCTACCAAGCGACTTTTAACATTACCTAGTTCTTCCGCTGTTAACGATGACTCGCTAGTACCAAAATGGCTTTGAATAACTTTGGGTAAGCCAACTAACCACAATGCAGCGGCAATGGCATATTGGCCAACACAATCGACAAATTTAAGCCAAGAAAAGCCGGTGAGTAAGACAAAGCCTGCACAGGTAAAAAGTAAGAATAAAAGTGTAGAACCAACAAACGAGAAATAAGGTAACAGCGTTTGGCTTAATACATCACCCAGAATACCTCCGGCTGAAAAGTAAAAGATATCATCAAAATTCATACTGGCAAGTGAGGTAATGCCAAGGTAAAACATGAAAAAACCAATAAGTTTTAAACCTAAGGTTAAATAATCTAGCTTCATTAACTCATGGAAACGTTGAAACAATAACCAACCGACAATGGCGATAACAAAGGGTAAGCTGTAGGCAATTAAACCAAACAGGTTTAAAAATAAATCGGAAAGATAAGCCCCTACTGCCCCGCCTAAATTGCGTATTTCAGTTTGATAACCCGTTTGTGCCCAGCCGGGATCAGCGGGATCAAAACTAAATAGCGCCACCATCATAAACATGGCAAAAACAGTAAAAAACAACAAGCCCGCTTCGAGTAAGCGCTGTACGCCGGTTAGCTGCTTATTGGCTAGTGTATCAAGTGACACACTGGAATTTTCTATAAGATCTGAAGACAATTAAACGTACCATTGAAAATAATTTGGGAATATTTCCCTAGTAAAAAGATAAAGTAACAAATTAGCGCTTATTTAACAGCAACAAATTAACATTACACCGGCAAAACTGTCCGTATTCGCCGAATTGCCGTTAGCTGCCATTAGTTGTCACAGTTTACTGGATAAATAAACAGCTTACCAGTTAACGTTTAATGGCCAAAATATTGGTCGATTTAATTTCATCCATGACTACATAGGTTCTACTCTCACTTACCGCAGGTAATCGTAATAACGTATCACCCAGTAATTCACGGTAGGCCAACATATCTTTTACCCGGGTTTTCAATAAAAAGTCAAAGTTGCCTGATACCAAATGACACTCTTGAATAACATCAAGGTCATCTACCGCCTTGGCAAAGTCATCAAAAACGTCGGGACTGGTTTTCGTTAAGGTAATCTCGACAAAAACCAGTAGTGCTGCATCGAGTTTTAACGGGTTGAGTATGGCTTTATAGCCACTAATATATTGCTCTTTCTCTAACCTTTTGACTCGCTCTAAACACGGTGTCGGGCTTAAACCGACACGTTTTGATAATTCGACATTCGATAATCGACCATTTTTTTGTAGTTCGACTAAAATATTTTTATCTATGCGGTCTATACCTTTACTAACATGAGAACTCATTTATATAACTCTGCCGTTATTACAATTCTTAGTATTATATATCGCCTTTAGCAAAATAACGACAGGTTATTCCAGAAAGTTAGCACTATACTAGTCGCAAATATTACAAGCACAATCAATGTGCAATTCAACAAGCTTCGCTTAAGAGAGAGTATTATGATTATTGGTGTACCTAAAGAAATTAAAAACCACGAATACCGTATCGGCTTAACACCTGCTGGTGTTAAAGAGTTATCAGTAAATGGTCACGATGTGATTGTTGAAAATAATGGCGGTGCATCAATTGGTTTTGATAACGAGCAATATATTGCTGCTGGTGCAAAAATTATTGATAGTGCTGCTGAAATCTTTGCCACAGCAGATATGATCATTAAAGTTAAAGAGCCACAGCCAATCGAATGTAAAATGCTTCGCCCTGGTCAAATCTTATTTACTTACCTTCACTTAGCACCAGATCCACAGCAAACTGAATTATTAGTGGCTTCTGGCGCAACCTGTATTGCGTATGAAACAGTAACAGCCGCTGCTGGTGGTTTACCGCTATTAGCACCAATGTCTGAAGTTGCTGGTCGTATGTCAATTCAAGCAGGTGCCCACGCTTTAGAAAAAGCACAAGGTGGTTTAGGTGCTTTATTAGGTGGCGTTCCAGGTGTTGCTCCTGCGAAAGTATTAGTTGTTGGTGGTGGTGTTGTAGGTACTCAAGCAGCACGTATGGCTGTTGGTATGGGCGCTGACGTGACTATTTTAGATCGCTCTTTACCGCGTTTACGTCAATTAGATACTGAATTTGACGGTCGTTTAAAAACGGTTTACTCAACGGCTGATGCGATGGACCAATTAATTGGTGAAGCTGACTTAGTTATCGGTGCGGTATTAATTCCAGGTGCAGCAGCACCAAAATTAGTAACACGAGAGCACATTAAGTTAATGAAACAAGGTGCTGTTGTGGTTGATGTTGCAATCGATCAAGGTGGTTGTTTTGAAACGTCTAAAGCAACAACTCACCAAGAGCCTACGTATGTAGTTGACGGTGTTGTTCATTACTGTGTTGCAAACATGCCAGGTGGTGTTGCACGTACTTCAACAATGGCATTAACCAATGCAACAATGCCTTTCGCTGTGACTATCGCTAACAAAGGTGCTAAACAAGCCTTATTAGATGATGAACATCTAATGGCAGGTTTAAACGTTGCTGGTGGTAAAATCACTTACAAGCCAGTTGCTGACGATTTAGGCTACGAATACGTTGAACCAAGTGTTGCTTTAAACGCTTAATCATCAATAGTTAACATAATCAATAAAAGCCTGAGCCAAGCTCGGGCTTTTTTATAGCTATTATTTGCGTAACGCTTATAAGTTGTTTTAACGTAAAAAGGCCTAGCTAAGCTAGGCCTTTTGCAGTGTGTAACGTACTAGTTTATTTAAAAATTATACGTTGCTTTAAGGTAGTAAAAGCCACCATTGTAATCAAATGGGCCACTTTCATAATATTTAGCCCCAACGACACCGTATGCCCCACCATTTTTTTGTAGCTCTTGTGCTTCAGTATCAAGAATGTTGTTGGCACCTGCTGAAAGAGTCCAACTATCATTCACAAAATAGCTCACTTCTGCATCTAACGTAAAAGAAGAGCCTACCGTTTCTGACCAGCCATAAGAGCTGTCTACATCAGGCTCATCAGCATGCGTTGCAAACCACTCGCCAAAGTAATTAGCACGGACAAACATGCTAACATCTTCCCAGTTTTGCGCGAACGTTAATGTGCCACGATGCTCAGGGATCCCTTCTTCTAAACGACGGACTTTAAAGTCTGAAGTAAATTCACCCGGATCATCCACTTCTGTTGTGTTGTAGTTATAAGCAAGGCTGAGTTTAGAGCTACCGTTCATCAACTCCATATCATAATTCATTACCACATCAACACCTTGTGTCGAGGTATCAAAATCGTTAGCAAAGAAAGTGACTGAGCCACCCAATAATAATTCTGGACTTGGGTATTTGCCTTGTAAGTTATCAACATTTTCTTGTGTAATGAATATCTTATCAGTTTGAGCAACACGGTCGGATACTTCAATATTATAGGCATCAACTGTCATGAAGAAATCACCTTGACGGTATACTACCCCCATGGCGTAACTTACTGACTCTTCTGGTTCAAGCGCAACACCACCGAGCTCTTGTGATACAGGATGCGTTGGTGGATATGTTGCAGATTGAATCAATTCACCGTTGACCAATGATGTTTGCGTATTTACAACATTCGCTTGTCCAACAGTTGGTGCTCTAAAGCCTGTACTGTGTGAAGCACGAAATGAAATGTTATCATTTAATTCATATTGCGCGGTCAATTTATAGTTTGTGGTATCACCAAAAGAAGAGAAATCTTCGTAACGTATTGCTGCACCAACAAGAAATGCTTCGGTCAAATAAGCTTCGACATCAACATACGCGCCAATACTTTGTCTTGAATTGATGCCTTGTGATTCCGGTGAAAAGCCTGCAAAGCCATGTGAACCAACACTAAAACCTTGTGAAGCAAGTGGACCTTGCTGCCATGAGGCTTGCTCACCAGAAATAATTTCAAAGCTTTCTTGACGCCACTCTAGGCCTGCTGCAACATTCATTAAATCATCTAAGCCAACGTCTAGGCCTTTAGAGAAATCTGCGTTAAAAGATTTTTCTAATTGAATATAAGATCCCGCTTCAAATGAATTATTTGGTTGGTCGATATTGAGTGCCCCCATCGAAGGGTTTACCGTATTCGCCAAGGTATAGGTCGATTTATTTCGTCCAACAGAGCCACTGATATCAAAATACACTTCATTGAAGAATCCACCATTAATATCCCCTCTGGTACCCATAGTTAATGAAGTATCATTAATATCACCGGTAAACTGTGGCGTGTAACCACCCGGGAATAACTCATTAAACGCCCAACAATTATCATTATTGGCGACATTGGCAATGTAGTCAGGTTGCGTTAACACGTTACCTTGAGTAATTGGAATATTTGGACATGCACCGGCATTACCATCCATAGCACCAACGAGTAAGTCACCATTTCCATCTGTAAATACACCACCTCGATCTTGTGGATTACGATAGTAATATCCGCCGGTAGCTGTTCGGTCAGAATAGTTACCGAACATATAAAATTCTTTATCATTACCTAAATCTAAACCGACATTACCAAAAAGCGTTATATCATCTTCAATTTCAGGGTTTCCCCATATTTGTGCGGGATTATTAACAGCAGTATTACCGGCATCAATTAACCCTTGTGCATCTGGACGTTGCACTGAGCGACTGGTTGCATCTGCTGTTTTATATTGAAAAGACAAATTAGCAAATCCATCATCAGTAAAAGGCAAACCGACATTACCATCAACTACTAATTGTGTGCCGTCTCCTTCATAGTACTCTCCATGACGCACAGAGACAGAGCCGCCGTCAGCGTCATCTTTTAATACAAAGTTCATCACACCGGCAATGGCATCAGAGCCATATTGAGCAGCAGCACCATCACGCAGTACTTCAACCTGTTTTAATGCCACAGATGGGATGACTGAAATATCTGGTCCTTGGGCACCATCGTTAACTCCGCCACCTTGAAAAGCAATTACTGACGCTCTGTGTCGTCGTTTACCATTGAGTAATATTAAGGTTGAATCTGAAGACAAGCCTCTTAAGTTAACAGGTCTGATAAAAGATGCGGCATCTGAAATAGGTTGTTGACGTACGTTAAAGGAAGGGACCGCAGCTTGTAGCATATCGAGCATATCGCTGGAAGCATTTTTTTCTAGTTCACCGCCACCAACAATATCAATAGGGACCGGAGAATCGGCAATTGAACGTGGTGAAGAGCGAGTACCAACAACGGCAATTCGTTCAACGTCTTTTTCTTTGGCTTTGGTTTCTGTTTCTTCTGCAAACGCTGGGGAATGACATAGTGCAGCGCCCACAGCTATAGCAAGCGTGGTTACACGAAAGTTAAGTGACATAGTGAATCCTTTGTGAATTTTATTATAATAATTTTTATATGTTTTTGTTATTATTTGCTAATTATTTAGAATTAGCAGTATTAACCAATAGTCGAAATTTTAGCTTATATCAACAAATTTTCGAATAAAACTGAAAATAAAAGCTTAACTGTATAAAGATTGAACTAATCCAAAGATTTACCTACTACAGACAACTAGTAGGTAAAAACATCGTGCCAAGCCAAAAGTAACATTTGCGTTGTCGGCAATAGCGCACTTTTGCTTACAGTTAGCCAAAAGTGCGTTTTTTTTATTTTGCTTTTTATGTAACTTATAACGAAGAAGTTATTTACCCCCTTGTTTTATTTCCTTATCATCCCTATTAATTATTAAAAGTAACAATGCCTGTAGCAATTCGACTATACGGCAATCAATATATTCTGGAGTAATCATGAGTGACGTAAGACACGTTCCCCTACTAATTTTAGGCTCAGGCCCTGCTGGTTATACGGCTGCTGTTTATGCTGCCCGCGCTAATTTAAAACCAGTAATGATCACTGGTATGCAACAAGGTGGACAATTAACGACAACCACTGATGTTGAAAACTGGCCAGGCGATGCTGATGATTTAACAGGTCCAGCATTAATGGAGCGTATGCAAAAACACGCCGAGAAATTTGATACTGAAATTATCTTTGATCACATCGAATCAGTAGATTTCTCTTCAAAACCTTACAAATTAACGGGTAGCAGTGAATATACTTGTGATGCTTTAATTATTTGTACTGGTGCTTCTGCACAGTATTTAGGTTTACCTTCAGAAGAAGCTTTCATGGGTCGCGGTGTTTCAGCCTGTGCAACATGTGATGGTTTCTTCTACAAGAACCAAAAAGTTGCTGTTGTCGGTGGTGGTAACACCGCTGTTGAAGAAGCCTTATATTTATCAAACATTGCCAGTGAAGTTCATTTAATTCACCGTCGTGATACTTTCCGTAGTGAGAAAATCTTAACAGATCGTTTATACGAAAAAGTTAAAAACGGTAATATCGTACTACACACTGACCGAACTTTAGATGAAGTATTAGGTGATAACATGGGTGTTACTGGTTTACGTGTAAAAGATGCTAATTCAGAAGCTACTGAAGAAATTGATGTAGCCGGTGTATTTATCGCCATAGGTCATAAACCAAATACTGATATCTTTAAAGACCAGTTAGCCATGAAAGATGGTTACTTAACGATTCAAAGTGGTACGCAAGGTAATGCAACACAAACCAGTGTTGAAGGTATATATGCTGCAGGTGATGTTGCTGATCATATTTACCGTCAAGCAATCACTTCTGCTGGTGCTGGTTGTATGGCTGCACTTGATGCAGAACGCTACCTTGATGCGAAAGGCTAATTGTTGCTGACTGTTGATAAAACAACGCAATCACAATAATTATTAGTGTCACCTTGCTCAATGTATTTTAATAAACCACTTAGGCTTTAGCAGTTTAAGTGGTTTATTTTTATCGCCCGTACAATTTACCTTTCGAACAGATACCCGTTATTTACCGGGATGTAATTAGCCAACAGAAAAATTGCCAATAAAATGAGCCAAATACTTTATCAACTTGATGACAATAGCTTAGATTTCCCGCCGATAAGCGCTGCGCTGACAGAGCCTAATGGTTTATTAGCTTTGGGCGGCGATTTATCGACACAACGATTACTGAGCGCCTATGCTAATGGCATATTCCCTTGGTACAGTGAAGGTGATCCGTTAATGTGGTGGTCGCCAAACCCAAGAGCCATCATCAATATTGAACAATTACGCATTAATCGAACATTGGCAAAAGCCATTCGTAAAGCGCCCTACACCATCACTTTAAACCAAGCATTTACCGAGGTGATTCAACTTTGCGCCGATGCACCTTTTCGTGATGATGAAACGTGGATCCTTGATGAAATGCAATCAGCTTATATCGATTTACACCAACAAGGTCACGCTCACTCTATCGAAGTATGGCAAGAGAACGATGATGATATACAGTCAAGACAACTCGTGGGCGGTTTATACGGCGTTGCTGTCAATGGTTTCTTCTCCGGTGAGTCGATGTTCTATAAAAAGCCAAACGCTTCAAAGTTTGCTTTAGTGGCCTTAAGCCGTTTACTTAAAGAGATAGAAATTAGTTTTATTGATTGCCAGTTACTTAACCCATTTTTAGCCGATATGGGTGCCATTGAAGTGAGTCGAGATATTTTTCTACAAAAGCAACAAAATGCTATAACTAAAGTAGTACCAACAAACTTTTGGCAAGCAAGAGAACTCTTATTATCAAATTAACATTGATGAATCGTATTTCATGAACAAAACCTCATATCAACTCGGGATTTCCAAGCAATTCCCTTGTAATTACTTACCTAATAAGCAAGAACAATTATTGATAGCAGTAGATGAACGCCTGCACAATAGCGAAAGCTATGCTTGGTTGATGACGCAAGGTTTCAGACGTAGTGGCGACCAGAGTTACCGTCCGCACTGCCCTAGTTGCAATGCCTGCCAATCTATTCGAGTGATAACCGAGCAATTCAAGTTATCTAAAAGTCAAAAACGCGCGAAAAAGCGTAATAATCACTTAATCATCAAACAATCATCTCATTTAAAAGACAGTTATTACCCGCTATTTGAATCATATATTAATACCTTGCACCAAGACGGCAGTATGTACCCGGCAACATTTAAACAATTTGAAAGCTTTCTTAGCTGTAACCTGACCAAGCAGCTCTTTATTGAGACCTGGTTACCCGCTGATGAAGAAAATGATGAACAGTTACTTTGTGTCGCCGTTACCGACGTTTTATCTAATGCGCTTTCTGCGGTTTATACTTTTTACCATCCTGATTTTAAAGCCCATGGTTTAGGCGTTTTCTCAATACTCACGCAAATTAACCTTTGCCAACAGCTAAACTTACCTTATTTATATTTGGGTTATCAAATAGATGATTGTCAAAAGATGAATTATAAGAATAGGTATTTCCCCTATGAACGCTATATTGACGGTCAATGGCAATTAAATACCAAAGCAAATAAGATATAGCGGCTTAATTGCCAAATAAATAGCCACAAGCCTTTACATTGGCCTAGCAATTAGGCATCATTCGCGCAGCTTTTTTTATCTGTCAGAAAAGCTCACCAAGTTATGGTGTGATTCTGGCTTATTTGCACAACATTAGAGGTTTAGCGCCCCATGGCGAAAGAAGAAAATATTGAAATGCAAGGTACGGTTTTAGATACTTTACCTAACACTATGTTCCGAGTTGAACTTGAGAATGGCCACGTCGTAACAGCACACATTTCTGGTAAAATGCGTAAGAACTACATTCGTATTTTAACTGGCGATAAAGTAACTGTTGAATTAACGCCATACGACTTATCAAAAGGTCGCATTATTTTCCGCGCTAGATAAGCCTATAAATAACGTATCGTTATTTAACATAATTAAAAAAACCAGCACTCTGTTAAGACTGCTGGTTTTTTATTGTCTGTTAATTGATGAATCAATCATTTAACAAGATTAATCACTACCATATGAGGTGATAAGACTTTTTTCAAATTGCGCTGCGCTGATATCAAGTCCGCGCTCCGTGATAGTGTCTTTTACTTGTTGCAGCTGTTTTTCAATGCTTGATAAAGTGATGGTGTTATCGTCTAACTGGTACACTTGAATTTGACTTTGGTAATAAAAAGCTAAAATTATCAATGCTTTTTCTTCACCTGCCTTCCCTGCTGCTTTAATTTTTGTCAGTTTACGATAAATCAGGTTCTGTAATTGTTTAATTTGCCAAACATAATAAATCTCTTTAAAAAATTCATGGTTTTTAACGCTATGTAAAATCGCGGCGTTTGCTAATAAAGCTAACACTACGCCGAGAAAGTTATATTTAAAATTTGTTTCTTGCTCACCTGTTACCGTATCAACGGCAGATTGTGCTAACTGCGCGCTGTCACCAACGGTTGAAAACAAGCTAATAAGCACGGTACCAAAGAGTAATGAGAAAATGAGTAGCGAACTAATAAAACCAATAATCACAATGTTTAAATGTTTTCTATAACGGCTTTTGTCTATATCAATGAGTTGCATGTGCTAATGAAGATCCTTGAAAAATGAAGTAATATTTGAGTACTAATTGAGTAATAATCTGCTAATAGTTAATACGGCAGCGATAAGCAGCGCAATAAGTGCAGCATGTTATCATTTTTCATCGCCGCAGTGTAAATTCAAACCCGAATGTCGAAGGACTTGTGCGCGAACCCCTTGTTGCCATATTTGTTGGTTACACGCTATGGTTAATTGTTTTTTCGCCCGGGTGATCCCCGTATACAGTAGCTCTCTAGATAATAACTTACTGGCGGTTTGCTTACTTTCTTTGACTTGTTCAGTGGATGAAATAACCATAGCGACATGAGCAAATTCACTGCCCTGTGTTTTATGGATTGTCATCGCATATACACTTTCAAAGTGAGGTAATCGAGAAGGTAGAATTTGCTTAATGCGCGTGTTGACTGCTCCGTGAGCATCGGTCTCAGTTGTTTCAAAACAGGCCATTAAATGTGGCTGACCGTCTTGATCGATAACTTGCCAAATAATACCAATATCACCATTGTATAGCCCTAATCGGTAGTCATTTTCATTGATCATAATCGGTTGTCCATGATAAAGCCCTTGCTGACCTTGCTGATACAAACCTTGATTCTTACCCAAATAACTTTTAATCAGCTCATTAAGATGCTCAACGCCGAAATCCCCCTGTCTTGTCGCACATAACACCCGAAATTTGCCTAATAATGCAAAAGCATCGTTTATATCATCACAGAGCGCTATGGGTTGGTAATATTGTTTAACCAATGGTTTTAACCAACGCGCTATTTCTCCCTCAGCCAAGGACAGTTGCGCAGAGCCATGAGTTTTTGTATCCTGCAACAATTGCCAGCTATTAGCAGCATCTCCTTTGATGACACTATGCGCTATTAAGCCAATACCGCCTTTGCCGTCAAACCTTCTTGATTTAAGTAAAAAGGTCAAATAATCAAAATTTTCTTGCACCTTGTCTACCCTAGCTTGTTGCTGCAACGCTGCTATAGCATCATTTTGTTGGCTATTTAGCTGACAAACATTTGCTAAATAATTTTTATTGCTCTCACTAAAACCACCATGGGGCCTAGGTGCAATATCCGCTAATACGCTACCGGCAGCAACAGAAGGTAATTGATCAGCGTCGCCAAGTAAGATCACCTTGGCATTATCTTTTAAGGCACGAAATACACGGGTCATCAAGGGTAAATCAACCATGGAAACTTCATCAATAAGTACCACGTCATAAGCTAGCTTGTTTTGTTGATCATGCCTGAAGTTTGGAGAGTTACTTATCACGCCAAGTAAACGGTGTATTGTTTGTGCTTGGGTTGGAATTTCATTGAGTATTTCGCTGGCTATTAAGTCTTTAAACCCGTCGACCGCATTCACTATCGACTCAGATAATCGCTGTGCTGCTTTTCCCGTGGGGGCTACTAAGGCAATCGTTAATGGTGATGAATGTGTACTTTTCTTATCAAGCATCACTAATGCTGCCAAAAGCTTAGTAACCGTGTAAGTTTTACCCGTACCAGGGCCGCCAGCGATAACACTAAAATTTTTGTTTATCGCATTGGCAACAGCAATTTTTTGCCAGTCTACTTCGTTGTCTGCTTCTTGTGGGTTAGCAGGAAATAAGCGCTCAACACACGCACTAATTTCGTTGTCGGCAAACTTTGATGTTTGCGCGAGTCTCATGGTAATTGCTTGTTGTAAATCACTTTCAAACTGAAAATAGCGTCGTAAATATAAACGAGTGTCTGTAACAACCAATAACTGATTATCGGCCTCATTGATAGCTAAGCTCGCTAACATTTGTTGTAATTGCGACAAGTTTGGGAATAAATATCCTGGCTTTTCGACGTTCAGACTATTATTGCTAAAGTCCTTTGTTGATGTTTTTCCCCAAGACTGTTCAGCTATTTGGTTTAACGCCAAGCAACTATGACCTGCACGTAAACTGACACTGAGCGCTAAAAACAGATGGAATAATGTTTGTTGATGCGCTGATTTTGGCAATGCATCATGCATTTCTTTAGCAAAAAAGTAATCGATTGCGATAACACCATCAACAATCTCAGTAAGTTGTTTAAAACCACTATATGGATGTTCAGACATGCGACTGCTCTCCTTCAAATAACTTGTTTTTATTGCTGTCTGGAGAAAACACGGCTTCTAAAGCGTTCAGCTCTTGTGCTGTGATGTTACTAAAATATACGCCTGCACCTTGATGCGCATTGTCATTGGTCATGCCACGTAAATACAGATAATAAACGCCACCAAAGTGCTGCTCGACATCATAATCGCCAAGTGTCTGTTTTAAATAACGGTGCAGTGCCAGTGAATATATAAGATATTGCAAATCATAGTAATTTTTCTGAACATTGTGATGTAATGCGCTATGTTGATAATCATCAAAGTGGTCACCTAAATGACTTGATTTATAATCACTCAGGTAATATTTCCCTTGGTATTCAAAGATTAAATCGATAAAACCATGCATCATACCCGAGAGTTTTTTATAATCCGGTAAGTGAACTGGCAAAATATCTGAGCTGTTACTGACCCTATTTCGGTGATCGGTTAGCAATTTAGCCAAAGCCTTAGTGCCCTCACCTTGCATCGGAAAGTAAAACTCGCTCTCGCGTAAGGTACGCTCAACAGGTATCTGTGCAAGACTGCCGCCTTGGTGCTCGGTTGTCGCTTCGATAAACGGTGCATCTAGTGCTTGTTGTAGCCAAGTAATAAGATCTTCTTCAACAAATTCTGTTTGGGTTGTCGCATTTAAGTCACCAAATTTAAGTAATGGTGTTTGCAAACTCTCCTGCCAGTGAGGCTGTGTAAAATCGGTGTGTTCAAATATATCATGTAATAAATTACCGGTATGAGCACCCTTGGCTAACTGAAAACGTATTTGATCACTCGCTGCCGGCGCTGCTATTGATAAGCTTTGGCTTTCAAGATCTCTATCAGGGTTTGATATCCCTGCATGTCTAATATTACGACTTAACGCCGAAAACGAACTTAACCACCAGTTTCTCTCAATATTGCCATTAAATTTACTGGCTTTTAGCTCACTTGCTAACGTGCTAAGAGGCTGAGTAATGTTTAATGATGGGTTATTGATGTTTGCCACCTCGATAGCTGTCGCTAAACAAACTTGCGTTATACCGATGGCTTCTTCTGCTGAACTTTTCAATAATTGTAACGCCTCGACCAGACTAGCTTGCTCGGCAAGTTTTAAGGTTTTTCCCAGAGGCGATAGATGGTAATTTTCAAAATCACAACTTAATAGGTAGCAGCGACGCTCTGCCCGAGTTACCGCAACATAAAGTAATCGAATACTTTCTGCATACGCTTCATTACTCATCGCTTGTTTAGCTTCTTTTGAGCCGTCTAAACTCAAACATAAGTTACCTTGTTGATCATGGTATTCAAGATAACTCACCGATTTGGTGCCAAATTTAAGCGGGTCTTTGTGGCGTGTGGCAAAAGGGATAAAGACATAAGGGTATTCTAAGCCCTTTGAGCCATGTTGAGTGATCAAACGAATCAGATCGCCATCGCTTTCAAGGCGCAACTCGGCTTCGACATCATTGGTTTCAAGATGACATTGTTGTTCAAACCAATGCAACAACTCTTGTCCCTGACTTAAGCGAACACTGGCCGATTGCAATATTTCAAACAGGTGTAAAATATTGGTTATACAGCGATCTTTATTTAACCTAGGTACATTAAAGTGTTGATGCATTAAATTGATTGCCATGGTAATAAAACCTTGGCGCTGCCATTGTGCTCGATAATCAACAAAAGCAAATTTTAAAGATTGATACGCTATCTCATCTTGCTGCAATTGGTATAACTTACTGGCATCAAAACCTAACAAGCCACAAGAGATTGCCGCAATGAAAAGTCGTTCATTTTCAGGCAACAGTACCCCTTTTAATAAAGCTAATAACTGTTTGGCTTGTACTGAATGAAATAAGTTTGCCCGATCAGATAAAAATACACTATCTAAACCTGCCAGCTCCAATGCTTGTTTTACATCACGCGCTTCAGCGCCGTCCCTGACAAGAATTGCAATATCTTTTGGCTTAACCGCATTGTGCTTATCATCAAGTGATAACAGACGGACTATTTCGTTTGCACACCAATTCGCCAGCTGTGGTCTTGTGCCTTGGTTAACTTTTTCTCCTTCTGCATTACTGTCACTAAAATGGATAAATTGCAGTGCTTTGTCCGCATCAGTAATACTTGAAGCGGTTATTGCTTGCCCTTTGGTTGATTTTCCGGCAAATACCGGTAAATAAGGAATACCAAAGCCAAAAACACTTTCTTGCGTGCTTAAGCTATTAACTTGCGCTTCACGGTGATCTTTATGGGTAAAGAGTTTATTGTAGCCAGCTATCATTTCAGCGGTAGAGCGCCAATTAGTATCCATTAACCAATGGTAATCACAACCACTGCGAGCATTTAAATAGGCAAAAATATCACCGCCTCTAAAGCCATAAATCGCTTGTTTAGGATCGCCAATTAAAAACAGTCCCGCATCGACTTGTTTAGCTTTTTCGCCGTAATAGATAGCTTGTAAAATACCAAACTGCTTTGGGTCGGTATCTTGAAATTCATCGATTAACGCAACGGGGTATTGAGTAAGGAGTTGATTAGCCAATAAGTGGGAATTTTCACCCTGTAAACAATCCGCTAAGGTATTAATGAGATCGTCAAAATCAAGTAAATTAAGCGCCTTTTTTTGCTCAATAACTTTTTGTCTAATAGTATAAACACCCGATTTAACAATAGCGTACGCTTTAGCTTTGTTAATGTTGTTGGCTAATTTTTTTACTTGTTCTTTCACCGTTTTTACTGGCGCAAAAACCTCAAGTAACTCAGCTTTGTAGCTTGACCGCGCATAACGTTTACCATCAATAAAGGCGTCAGGCATTTTATGTTTACCTTCCCCTACGTCTAGCAATGAAAACTCTGCATTGATGATGCTTTCAAGCCAAGTCATTAATTGTGCTAATTCTTGTCGACGCTTTTCTTGCTCTGCGCCCTTTTTAACAAGGATCAAGGCATTTTCAAATAATGCAGTATTATTGGTTAAGGCAGGCAAGGCTTGGCGAACTAAGGCGTTAAACTCATTACCGATGCTTTCTACATCAACTACTGATAAGGCACTGGTATGACTTAACGCTTTAGCAAAGCTAGATAAATAACTTTCAGGGGTTGGCCAAAAATCAGCAAGTAAAGTGAAGTTTTCTTCATCGATTTTAGCCAAGTTACGATACCAGTCTTGGCATACTTGTAGTGTTACTTCTGTTGAGTTTGCCGCCATATTGGCATTAAAGGGTAAACCACTGGTAAAAGCATATTGATTAAGTACACGTTGGCAAAAGCCATGAATGGTAAAAATAGCCGCTTCATCTAAAAATAATAACGCACGCTTTAATAAAAATTCCCGTTGAGGTTTTTCAATCCGCTGCTCTAGGGCTTGAAAGTATGGGTCATCTTCACATAATGACTGCCAATCATTTAATGCTTGTCGAATAAAAGCATCAATCCGTCCGCGTAGCTCTTGAGTCGCATCTTTAGTGAAAGTCATTAACAGGATTTGCTCTACTGTTAACTCCCGTTCAAGTAATAAGCGCAGATAAATCCGAGTAATATTGTAGGTTTTGCCTGTTCCCGCACTTGCCTCAATAAGGTGCTTACCGTGCAGAGGGATGGTAGACGCTTCGAGGTTTTTAAGTGCTATTGTTTCGCTATTATCTGCCGTTACTCTTTCCATCATTACACCTCCCCCTTATTTGCTTGCTTAGCTGTTGGCTTTGCTTTTTTCGCTCTACTCACCGCACGTTTTGTCACAGCTTGATAAAGATCTTGATAGATCATTTCAATCTCAGCTTGATGTGCTGTATAGATAGGCGGTTGTGGCCAAAAATAACTGAGATAATCATCATCGGACAAGCCCCGAGTACTCATATCTCCTTGCCAAAGCTTTTCAAAGCGTTCTTGGGTCATTTCAATTAACTGCCCGCGCTTTTTAGTAAATACCTGTTCTGCCAATTCAGCATTTAATAATAAGGGTTGCTGCTGCCCTTTAAAATAACCGGTTAATAATTGCTGTAATTGCCCTTTTGCATCATTAACACTGGCAATGTCAAACTGCTCAACTTTTTGTGATTTAGTATTAAAGAACAAACCGGTACTGCCGGTTACATCATTAAGCGCGGTAAAATCAGTGTTGACTTTATCGGCATTATTTTGCGCTGTACTAAGTGCTGAAGTTTGACAACCTTCTTGCCGCCACTCTTGCTGCCAGACTTGTAAAATGAGTTGATGCAAGTACATAGTAAATTTATCTTTCGCCTTGGCACTTGAGCACCGATAATGCACTAATACATTATTCTTAAACGCTAACGGCGCATTCAGCCGTATTTTTCTGCCTTGATGTTCAAGTACCACAGCGCAGTCAATAACCTGCGGGTTATCACATGACGCTTTAATTATTTCATCGCTAAATTGAGCGATATCTTGTTGGTAACCTTGAAAAATATTCTCTGTAGTAGGTAAATCAGGAAATTTACCACATAGCCTTGCTCGGTGTGTTACCTGCTCAATATCCTGATCAGCTAAGCTAGCGTCTAAAAGTTGTTGTCTTAATAAATAACTCTCTAAACCGTTAACATTAAATGGCTCTACATCATCTAAAAGTGAGTGTTGATTGTCGAAATGTAAATTTAGCTGATGTTGGGCAAATACTTTTGATGGGTGTTGGTAAAAACGTATCAGCTGTTCACCAGATAACTGTATTTCATCTTCAGCTGTATGCTCATCATCGATATTTAACTTATTAGCGCTGTGTTCTTCATTTTCAGCTGAGCTATTATTTTGTCCTAGCGACAGCCAGTTGCTATCAAAACTTGGCCATTTACCTTGGTAGTTAGCAAGACTAAATGCCTGCATGGCGACTTGGTATAAGCTTTGTGATTGTACAGAGCTATCTTGAGGCTCATGTTCAAATGACCAGCCATAGCCTTGCGTTAAATACTCCATTAATTCTTTGAGCACCAAAGAAGGCTGTTTTTCACTGTTATTTTTAATATTTCTCCCTTGATAACTGAGATATAAGGCTGATCTTGCAGAAATGATTGCTTCAAGGAATAAATATCTATCATCACCACGGCGCGATCTATCGCCAAGTTTTGCTGGTGCTAACGACATCAGGTCAAAACCCAGTGCTTGGCGTTGACGAGGAAACTCGCCATCATTCAAACCCAGCACCGCAATGACTTTAAATGGGATACTACGCATAGGTAACATTGAGCAAAAAGTCACTTGGCCAACCATAAACTGTTTGCTGGCATCACCTTCGCTAAAGTGCTGTGTTAAATACTCAGCAATAATTGGTAAAGAAATATCGTCTTGATAATCAGCTTGATGACAATGTTCGATCAAGCCAGATATAGCCTGTTCAATGACCAGTAAACTTGTCTCATAGCTATTATTGTCAGCATCAACGGCACTAAATAGCATGGTTAACTGTTCAAGCAAGAACGCTTGCCAGTGCATTGCACTACGTGATTTTTGTAAATTTACACTGAAGTACTGTAATTGCTCAATAAATAACATTAACTGGCCAAGCAAAATAGCATCACTGCCTTCAACCTGCTCAAGTAATAATTGCTCTTGATACACTTGCTCGCTATCAGCAAAGGCAAAGCCACGTAATAAGCGTTGTAAGCCTTGTTGCCATGTAAATGAAGCATTGACTGGCTGGCCTAGCACACTCTGTTTATGCGCACTATCTATGCCCCAATGAACAGTGGCTTGCTCTAACCAAGCGGTAATCTTTTGTAAATCATCAGTAGTAATAGAAAATTTATGCGCCATCGCCGGTAAACGAAGGAATGCAAGCAATTGCGACACGCCAAAACGGCTATCTGGTAGCGTTAACAATTCGGAAAATGCCGCAACGAGTGGATCGCTATCTTTCGCGCTACGATCAGCAATAGAGCAAGGTAATGGTGGCACTTCACCGGCAATATCTTGCCAACCTCGGGTAAAGACCGCATTAACAAAAGGGGCGTACTCTTCTATTTGCGGGCACATCACTAAGACATCTTTAGGTGTTAAACTTTCATCAAGATTAAATTGGTGTAATAAGTAGTCATGTAACGCTTGTACTTCTCTTAAAGCGCTATGACAGCTGGTGATAACAATGGAGTCATCAACCACTGCTTCATTACTATCTTGCCGGTTTGTCCTTGCATCAGACAATGACAAAATATCATTTTGCAACTGGTGTAAAACAGTCGATTGTTCATGGTTGAGCTCAAGACCTTGTTCGATTGCATGTTCACTTACATGAGCAGTGTGATCTGCTTTTGCTTGCTCGAATAATTCAACATCAATGGTACTATAGTCTTGCAACATTGAAATAAACTCTCGTCCTTGCTGACCTAAATTAGCTAACAAGGGGTTACCGACAATGCTTTGCGCTTCTTCGACACCTAAAGACCATTGCTTAATTTTACTCAGCGCCTGCTTTTCACTGACGATATCTCCCCAATATGAAAAGCATGGATTGAGGTGGAAAAAGTGGATTTCAACATGTTGACTCAAGGCATTGAGAAAATCGAGCCACATGGGTGCCATGGTATTTAAACCAAAAAAACTTATCCGTTGTGGAATTAACTGTTTTTTACTTTCGATATTAGCAATAGCATCGTTTAATAATTCGACTGGATTATAAGGTAACTGCGCGATTAATAATCGCCACAATTTACCTTGCCATTTATGTTCTAATAAAGGTTGTTGCTCTAAACCTGAAAGTTCAAAATCTCCACGCTGCCAACTGTCTAACCACTGTGGCCTAAAAATTAAATATTGCTCATATAAATCCGCTAACTGCCTAGCTAATTGATAGCGTTTTAACTGTGCTTGATTGCCTGATTTTATGTTGTCATTTTCAGCCAATTCTCCTTGCCAATATAATGTTGCTTGGCAAAAATCATCATCGTTTATCACTTCATTCGAGGCTAAAAGTTGATGAATTCGCCACGTTAGCACTTCTCGTGAATAAGGTGATTGCTCAGGCACTTTATCCTCGCTAGCCAAGGTTCTTATTAGCTTCCACAAAAACTGAGCAGGTAACGCGTAACGCATATTCATGCTAATTCCACGTTCATTTGCGATGGCAAGGTTAAGCCAATGCTGCATTCCTGCATTTTGAACGACAATGACTTCTTGATTGAAAACACCTAGAGGGGAAACACTAGAAATCTTGTTAAGTAAGCGTAACAAGTTTTCCATTTTGTTGGCAGGATAAAGGTAGATCAAGATAGCGCCTTAGTGAGCTAAAACTTAGCTTTATTTAGGTTAAAAGTCTTTTCTAGAAGAATGACAAATTTAACCATAAGGCGCTTGTTAACACTAGTAAAATCAGTGGGCTAATATTATTAATTTGTATTGATCGTTAACTTTATTACTAAACATTAATACTGAACTCTAGCACTGTAGTCATTTTTAACGTCATGACGTTATTTTATGAAATCTAATTGATCTTGGTAAAACTTACCCAGTAACGGCACTTTATACTCTTGCCCTTTTATTGCAGCATAAAGACCAAATGCCCATGCGGCAATAATGGCCAAATTTACTACCCAGCCAATTAACGGGATTAAAGATAAGATTGCTCCGGTAATAATAAGACCTAACGATTGGCGTAAATGAAAGCTAGCCAATGAAGACTGATGCTTATCATAAATAATCATGGCGACAACCCAGCCAATCAAGGTGAAATAACTAATAACAGACACCAAAACTGCCATTTTATAACGTTCAGCATAGGTCAATTTTCTTTCAAAAACATTATCATAATCACTAGGTATATGTGACATAACAAACACTCCCCTGTTAATGAAATATCCCCTGATTGCGTTCGATAATAATGCTCAGGGCTTATTATAAACTTAGGAAAAATATCTCTAAACAACAAGGCGATAGCCAATGGATAGCATTAATTTATCAGCTAATTATTTCAATTTTATGAATAAAATTAATGAAATTTTTTATTTATGACTTTTTATGTTTTTGACAAATTGTTGATATTGTTGCTGCATTGTTATGGTCAATAACGCTTTATCTTCTTCTGAAACATTTTGATAACACAGGTTACTGTAGCTATTGCTTAAGCGCGTGAAACTGATCGCCAGCATTGGCTGTTTTTCTCTAATTTGCTTAGCAAAATCATTCACTGTCATTGCGGGTGGCTTATCAATGCCTAGACCAGCTAACGTTAACAACGCTTTGGCGTATATTTTATCTGCCAAGTTTTGCCTATGCTGCTTTTTATCTGCTCGGTTAAGCCAATTAAATATAAACAACACTGCTGTCATACTTATAATCAAGGTAATAACTATGATTAAGGCGACCTTCCAAGACTTCACATTACCAAACCAAGCGGTTAACAGATCATATTGCTGCTTGGTACTAAAACCTACTACCCATTTAGTCCACTGATAATCTAAAGCATCAAATTGTAAACGTAAGGCGTTTAAAAAATCGCTATTTTTAAACAAAGACCGACTAAACAGCTCATTAATCAGTGCAGATTGTTGTTGTAATAAATCGTCAGACCATCCTGAATTTACCCGCTCAGGGTCAACAGCGCTGGTTGGATCAATACGCAGCCAGCCCTTCCCTTGTATCCAAATTTCTGACCAAGCATGGGCGTCATATTGATAAATACTTAAATGCCCTTGTGCTTTGTTATTATCAGTAGCACTTTTCTCATTATATTCACCGCCTAAATAGCCGGTGACCATACGAGCGGGAATGCCTGATGCCCTCATTAAAAAAGTAAAAGCTGAGGCATAATGCACACAAAACCCTGATTGCGTATCAAAGAAAAACTGGTCTAAGCTATTATTTTTAAGAAGTGGCGGCTCAAGGGTATAAGCATAATTTTCTTCATTGATAAGGTTTAAAACAGCCTGAGCACGTTGTAGTGGTTCGCTATAGTTATGGCTTAACTGAAGTGCTAATTGCTCTAGTCTTGGATTACTGTTCTTAGGGTAAGCTAGATTAAGCGCTTTACTATCATCATCTAGTGTAACGCCAATGGGCGCGCCTAAATAGCTTGTTAAGTGATAGGCTTTGGTTTGAGAAATAACACTTGAACTTAAAAAAGTATAATCCGACTGAGGAATGATACTGCCGTTAAATGCTTCACTCAGATTTGCTGGCGCCAGCGCAAACAAGTACTTTTGAAAGCTTGGCTCAGCTAACACTTGATATGTTATCGGTTTGACCCCGGCTTTATTAGCCTCGATATATAGTTGACTTGGCTTATTGTTGTCACGTTTAAATCGTTTAGTCCATTGCCTACCATCGTAATCCTCCAACACCATAGCTCGCCAATATAATTGCGAATAGACAGGCGGTGACTGCTGCTCGAAGCTGACTCTAAAAGCTAACTTACTAGAGCGAGTTAATTTAGCGATATCTCCGGGTTTTACCGTATCAGATAAACCGGTTTCAGCTGATTTGGCGATAGGGATCTGCCAAAATGGCGATAACCTCGGGAACACGATAAACAATACTACCGCGAGTAGCACGCTTTGCGTCATCAATATTCCGATAATTTTAAGGTTAGCAAAGAAAACATTGTTGGAGGAGAAGTATTGTAATAATACCACAAAATTGAGCAGTAGCAGGCTCACAACCATGGCACTAAAAGCCAAGTCTTGTTTAAAAATAAGTGCTGAAGCTAAAACAAATATACCCAATAAAATCAGTTGATAGAAATCACTACGCGCCTTTAGTTCAAACGCTTTAAGTACATAAGAAAAACACAGTAAATGCACCATACTAATTAATAAGCCATGTTGGGGCGCGGTTATCACTATGGTTAAACAGCCTGCAATGGCAAAGGTAGCGAGCACAAAAGGCGAAACCGGGCCATTTTGTTTATTCTTTGCGTGTTTTGTTCTACGCTCAGCTAGTTTTTTGCTATTTGGTCGCTCAAAAGATCGGTGTAGTAAGAAAGCTTGCCATGTTAAAGACAAGGTTATGATGGCTAGCATCCAAGTACCCAATTCTAACGCGATAGTCGCGATATTTAGACATTGGCATAACCACAAAAGCCAAGCATTCTTTCGTGCTAACACAAACGTGTTTACCGGCAATAATGTTGCAGTGTTGTTCATGGGATTACTATTTAAGTTTTTATTTAGTTTTCCATTTAACTTTCTAGTGAAAAAACTCATGGATATAAAGCCAAAGCGATTAAACATGCTTGTTGATGATCAAAACCAGTATTGGGCGCTATATTCTTCGCTGAATTGCCGGTTATGCTGTTTTCATGCAGATCTAAGCCAAATACTTGATTAACCGCCGTCAACTCGTTAATGAGAAAACTTAAATAACGTAGGCGTGTTTCAATGTCATTGCCGGGCATATCACTCAGTTTTAACCATTGCAATTGACCTTGACTTCCTTGGTAGTGTTTTGAAAAATGCCCTTGCCCTTTAGCTAATTGTTTCCAAGCAGTTCTGGCACGAGATTCACCTGTAACAAAGCTTTTTAACTCTGAAAAATCATCGCTGCCGCTATGTGTTGATTCATGATAGCTTTCAATCACAGGCTCATCAGCTTGTCCTGATAATTGATATTGTCCTGCAACCAAACTTTTAGGCTTAGGGAAAACAATCGCATGATGAGCAAAATCCAGAATGGTTTTACTCTTAAACAACCCTAAAGAGTATTCACTGTAGACGATTACTCTACCAATTTTCTGCAAGCCACGCTTAGTTGCTTGAAACGGTAATAAAACTGTGTGGGTGCCTTTTTTAGCGATAGCCAAGCTAACTTTATTGGTTAAGCTTTTATTTATTAGCTGTTTATCGGCAAACAACACATTGATATCATAATGTTGTTTTTTTGTTGTGATATTAATTGGAAAAGAAATGACTTCACCAACATAGCCATGTTGTTTATTAACACTGTTAAAGCGTAAGGTTGAAAAGTTATAAAAGCTGTGCAACATCACGCTGATAAAAAAGCTCGCTAATAAATAACTTAATAACAAAATAATATTATTTTGATAGTTAGTACCCAATAAGAAAATTAAGGTCACAATGGCTACATAGCCTAAGCCAAAACGGGTCGGGTAAATTAAGATATTGTTACTATTGAGGCTATGTTCACTTTGGCTGGGAATACGTTTAGCTAACCAACGATTAAAGTTTCTTTCAAATAAAGCTCGCAGCCAATGAATCCCGAAAAATGTTGATATTTTCACGTGAGATAAACCTATTTGATTACGTGTTTACTGATACGACAGCGGATTGAGTACATCGACACTATTAAGAATTTGATTAGCGACACTTGACGCTTCTAACTGAGATAAGCTGATGTTTTGGCTAGGTTGTACTTCTAACCTGTGCTGACATACCACATAGAAAACCGCTTGCACATCATCAGGTAATACATAATCACGATTATTAATAAATGCCATAGCTTTAGCCGCTTGCAGTAGTGATTTTGAAGCTCTTGGTGATAATGGCTTACAGACAATATCTTCACTGATATTATGTCGAGTACCTAGTTTGGCATCATCAGCAATATAGTTTTGTCGGCTCATATGACTTAACGCTAAAATGTAGTCAATCACATCATTAGAGACACTTATTTGAGTAACCGCAGCTTGCATGGTGATTAAGGTTTGCTGATCGACTACCGGGTCAAATGTGTTACCTTTATTGGTTTGGTTAGTTCTTTGAGCATCATTAAGTAAAATATTCTTTTCGGCTTTTATATCAGGAAAGCCCAGCGATAACCGCATCATAAAGCGATCTAATTGTGACTCTGGCAATGGATAAGTGCCGGCATGAAACAATGGGTTTTGCGTTGCAATAACAAAAAATGGCGTTGGTAGCTCATGAGTAACACCGTCAATGCTCACTTGATGCTCTGCCATGGCCTCAAGCAAAGCACTTTGTGTTTTTGGACTTGCCCTATTTATTTCATCCGCGAGTACTACTTGATTGAAAATAGGTCCTTTATGAAGCTCAAAAGTATTCGCTTGGTTATTAAAGATTGAAAAACCGACAACATCCGCCGGTAAAAGATCATTGGTAAATTGGGTTCTTTGATAGCTTAAGCCTAAGGTAGTCGCTAACACATGGGCTAAGGTGGTTTTCCCCATACCTGGAAGATCTTCAATCAGTAAATGCCCTTGTGCCAGTAAACACGCTAAGGCTAAGCGACACTCTTTAGGCTTACCTAAAACAACGGATTCAATTTTTTGTAAAATTTCACTAATGGTTGCTTGGCTAGCTTGTACTTGATCAGATAATGGAGAGGTATGAGGCATAAAAAAACGTCTAATTATAAAGAGTTAATTAGACGTTTTAGCATGAATTAGCCTGAAAGTGAATTGCTATAGCGCATTAACCCTTGGTACTACGACGGGTAATCACCGCTTGATTCAGTTGGCTTAAAAGCGTTTCGGTATCAGCCCATCCAATGCATGCATCAGTAATACTTTGACCGTAAACTTCAGCTTTACCATTAACTAAGCTTTGATTACCTTCAACTAAGTGACTTTCGACCATAACACCGAAAATATTGTCATTGCCTTGGCTGATTTGACCGCTTACATCATCAGAAACAAGCATTTGGTTTTCAAACTTCTTATTTGAATTTGCATGACTAAAATCAATCATGACTTTAGTGTTTAACTCAGATGATGAAAGCTGTGAAGTCACTGCGCTGACACTTTCTGCATCAAAATTAGTGGTTCTACCACCACGCAAAATAATGTGACAATCACTATTACCCGTGGTTTCTACGATAGCGGCATGACCAAATTTAGTTACCGAAAGAAAATGGTGTGACGCCGCCGCTGAGCCGATAGCATCAATAGCAATTTTAATGGTGCCATCAGTACCATTTTTAAAACCTACCGGACATGATAAACCTGAGGCTAGTTCTCGGTGAACTTGTGATTCTGTGGTACGAGCGCCAATTGCGCCCCAACACATGAAATCTGCCATGTACTGTGGCGTGATCATATCTAAAAACTCACCTGCTGTTGGTAAGCCAAGTTCATTTAAATCAAGTAATAACTTTCGGCCTAGGCGTAAACCATCATTTAACTTAAAACTGTTATCCATGTATGGGTCGTTAATTAACCCTTTCCAACCAACGGTGGTACGTGGTTTTTCAAAATACACACGCATAACAATTTCAAGGCTATCTTTATATTCTTCACGTAGCTTAACTAAACGCTGACCGTATTCAATCGCCGCTTTTGGATCGTGTATTGAACAAGGTCCAATCACCACAAGTAAACGATCATCTTTACCTTTAAGGATGTTATGAATTGCTGAACGCCCAGCAACAACAGATTTATTTGCTTGCTCTGACGCAGGAAATCGCTCCAACAAAGCAATGGGTGGCAATAAATCTTTAATTTTGTTGATGCGTACATCGTCAGTTTGGTACATAGTTAGCTCTCTTTACTACTTTCTTATTTCTTAAATTAATGAGGTGGTTGTCATTATCAAAACATTGATATGACTGAACGACCTTTGCTTTTTCCTAATTAGGATCCCAAAAACAATCTAGCAGTGTTAAAGCATGAATGCCACGAAAAATTACCACCTGAAGCAAGTTTTTAGAATATTTATTCTAACAAGCTTAGATTACTGCGCTAAAAAGTGAGGAATTTGCAAAATACCGGGCGAACCGATTAAGTTCGCCGCTGAATAGAATTAGCCAAAAGCTTATTTGAGTAACGCATGCCCTTCTGGTAATTGTTTGGCAATCCAAAGGGCTAATTTATGTTTCATGTTCGGTTGATTTTCGTCATCAACCGCTAGTGGTTGAATCAATTTGTCGTTCACTAATAAACGATAAAGGCTTTCAACTTTATCTTTAGCAGAGTTAGTTGCAGCAAAACCTTTATAGCCGCGATTCATTGCGTATTTTTCACCAATGGTCACTGCCTTTTTTAATAGCTCAGCTTCATTTTTAAGTTTTTTCATCAGGGCGTTATTCCTTGGGAATGATAGATGCTATAACCATGCGTTAAAATGCCAACGAACACAAGTGAATTGAGCAGTCTTTTTTAGCTAATTTCTTTGACAAAGAATAAGTTACAAATTTTAACATCTCACAGGTCATCTATTGATTTACATCATAGTGCGACAAGTTAAGCGTCGTATAATTGTCACCATAAAATCGATATTCACTTTACATTTACAGGTGTCACTATGCCTTTATCACGCACTAAAAATCTCCAACATAAAGCTTACATCCCTTCTTCGGCTCGAGAAAATCAATATCTAATGGCGAAATTTCCATTATCTGATGAGCTACTAACTCAGTATCAGTCACTTATTGATATTGAAAGCGACACCCCCTATGAGAAGTTGTATCAAGCGTTAGCCGATAAATTTTTTGCTATCAACGACAAATTAGCGCTAGAGAGCTGTCAATTTATCGCTAATGATAAGTTTGCCCGTGTTCGTTTTAGTCCGGAAAAGCTTACTGCGCAAACCAAACAACAAGTACTATTTTTATATAACCCTAAATACCACACCAGTAGAAACAGTTTCTTCAATGGTGCAAATAAGGCTAAAAAAATAAGTTTACTGTTCTTAGCTAGTGGAGAAGACATTCGTGGTCAATCAGCAAAATTCCATCAGTTGGTCACTAAAGCACTCACTGAGTTTGCTAAACAAACCGCCATCAGTCTCGAGAAAATACGGGTAAGCGATCATCAGCACCTTACTTATGATTTGTTTGCTAAAAATAAAGGCGTTGAAGGTAGTCAATCGCATAAGTTTAGACCTATTGTCGAACGTTATCTTGCAGACAAACAAGCTTTACCAACCTCCCCTAATGCACTGACCTATGCTGTGGTAGATTTTCCCATTAACCAACGTATTCGTGCCATGGCAGATATAGATGACAATCCACAAGAGCGTTATAACCCTTTGTATAATTTAATTGCCGATGCCTTTATCAGTTCGGCAAAGAAATTTAATTTAAACAACGGTGCTGTCATCGCTAATGGCTTAGTACCCATTGTTCGCAGTGCTAAAGATGAAAATGTCGTCACCTCGGGTGAGTTATTAATGCTTGGCTACAACCCAGAACATACTAGTTGTGGATATACTTGTAAGTGGAATTCAGCAAAGTTGGTCGACACAGTTCAACTTATTTTTGTCGCCAGTGAACAAGATAAAACCAGTCACGGTTACGGCAAATTTGTTAATGAAATTGAACAAGCACTACGTTCATTTGCGCAACGATTAGAGGTAAGTGGTGACACTGAACAGATGATTGTAAGATTACATCAGCATATTGGTTTTTACTTAGGCTAAACCTTATTTCGGCTAAATATTAGTACTAATAATTAATAATACTTGCTGAGGGAGTTCCTTTACTTCCCTCAGTAACTTTATTTAATCTCAACTAGGGTAAGCGATAAATTAACAGTTCGAACTCATTAGACTTGTGATTATAGTAACTTACTCGCTTTTCACTATGACTTACGTAACCAATAGGTTATTTCTTGCTCAGCTAAAAACGCCTCAGCGCCACGCCCTTGTAATAATGCCATGGTTGCTAGCATGCCCGCTTGAATGCATTGTGGTGATAACACAGTAATCGAACGAGGGGCTTGCTCTATTGGCCAACCAGTTATTGGATTTAGCACATGGCTGTAACGCTTACCGTCTTTATATAAATAACGTTTACTATCACCACTGGTGGCTAGTGCCCCTTCAAACAAGGTAACAATCATGTCCTTGTTATCAAAACACTCGTCGGTACTTTCTAGGGCTTCAATGGCGACTTGCCATGGTTGATTCTCTCGCCTTGGGCCTGTTACAGCCAAATCTCCACCAAGATTAACCAAAATCGGACATTTGGTGATTGCTTTAGCGAGGATAATGCAGCGGTCGACGGCATATTCTTTAGCGATGCCACCAAAATCTAGCGACATACCTTTAGGCACCGTAATACTATTTTGCTGATAACAAACTTTATCCAGACCAATAAGTGGTAATAGCGGTTCAATCTGCTGATGACTGGCAATATTGTCACTGCCATCAAAACACCAAACGCGATTTAATACTCCGGAAGTAATATCAAACAAACCTTCACTCAGTTGATAGCACTGTTTGGCAAAATTGAGTAATAAAAAGCTTTCATTATCGATGGTAATACTGCGCCCTGCACTATTATTCATCAAACTACATACACTATCTTTTTTATACCGACTGTATTTATCTTCAATGCGCCAAACTTCATCAGTAACTTTATCGGCAAGACGATTAATTAAGACTAAATCATTACTTTGCACGAGCACTTCACATGGGCTTGCCATGGCAAAAAACGTAATCTTATAGCCTTGTTGTTGAGCATTAATGTTAAAGGCTCTGTTCATCACGCGAACAACATTTGTAGGGTTTGATGTGTTTAATCATCATAAAAATGAATAACTCACTTGCAATATTACTGCTTGCACAATGGGATAAACAGTAAGTGTAGACAAGGCGCTTGGCTCCTCAAAGCCAGCATTAGTAGGCGTTTGCTGGTAATACTCAAGCCTTATTGAAAAGTCGTTACCATTGTCTAAATTGAAACCATATTTTGCGCCTAACGTGATTGCTGTCATCTCTCCAATACGATAATCAGCACTGACATATTTCAGTGGCTCCTGCTGTATATCTTCAGTTGATGTATAAGGTTGGTAAAACTCTGCAGCCCCCTGCTGATAAAATCTCACATGCGGTTGTATATAACTATTTTCGCCAAAAATATCAGCGACTGGAATGTATAGCCGTGTATCTAAGGTATGGGATTTTATTTGCCAGTCATCCCACATATAACGATAAGATAAATCCAGTATGCTGTTAGCTAAACTTGCTGGAAAGTGATATTTAGTTTGTGCAAAGCTACTTTGTTTATTGCGCTTATTTGGCCTTTGTTCATAAATATAATCCTGCGCAACTCCTTGGCTGTCTAGAACGCTGACAATCTTAAAAGGATCGGTTAAATAGCCCTGCACTTTTGAGTAAGAATAATTAAACTGCGTTATCATTCTTCGGTTTATCACCTGGGTAAACCCTAAAAGCAGATCTGTGGTTTGCTTATCATCACTGTTAGCAATGCGGGTTGCTGAAAACGCCTCATCCCATGTTGGAGAGTCGCTGTCTCCAATGAGCATTGATGCATGAGGTTTAGGAATACCGCCCTCAGGGGTAAAGGTATCTTGAAAATGGCTAAAACCAAAAGAGAGTGTGGAGTTTTTTTTGTAGAAATCCACGGCTAAGTTAGCATTGATACCCAGAGATAAATAGTCATATTCTTTTGATAGATGACCACCAACACTGCCAGTATAATTTTCAGCTATTGGTTGAGTCCATTGCGCATTGAGTTGTACTCGCGTGTCTTTAAAAGTGTCATCTAAGGGTGTTTCGCCCGCTTGTGTTATATATTGTCCAATGCCAGAGGGGCGAGTAAAGGTTTGTGCTTGAGGCTGCACAATAGCACCATTTGCCGAAGCTCCTGTTAAGGTGTCAGCGGTAAACTTTAAGTTAAGTATTTCATCATTATCATAGAGCTTAGTTGCACTGATGATCGCTTCTGCAGCTGACACTCGATCTGCTTCTGAATAAAACAAAAAGGCACTATCTATTTTCCAGTCATCAAAGCTTTGCGCTTTAGCTTGCTCACTGACTGCACCCGTACCGAGTAATGCACCGGCTGCGATAGATAAGGCGGCTTGAACATTAGTGTGTTTTTTATTTTTTAGCTCAGTCATGATGGCATCAATGTATTAGCAATTAACAATTTACAATTAATTATAAGGTTAATTACAGCCACAGCCTCCTCCGCCGAAGCTTTTACCACCACTTGAAGCTTCTTTAGAAAAATAAATATGATCATCAAGTGCTGCATCGACGGGTGATGCATTTAACGCCATTTCTTTTGTCGCTAACAAGTCTCGCTCCCATGGTTCAACGCCTAAATTGGCACAAGCAGATAAGCCGCTAAATAAAAACAGTGCAAGTAAAATACGACAGCCTTGTTTGGTTCCCCTGATTAAATGAGTGAGTAACATTTTGTTAGTAGGCATAAAGACTCAGAATTGTTTATGTAGACGAAGGTACTGACGCTGAACTTGTTTTATAAGCGTACCATAAAACCAAGTTAAAGCTGTTTGTTGGTATTTTGTCACAAAGTCATGCATTTAACTAACAAAAGCTTACTTATAACCTTTAGTGTAAAAACTTTATATTTTAGTATTGATTTTTATGCTGAAACTGGCAAAGTGATAATCGGTGTTTTAACAAGACTGATGAGTCGTTAAAAATATCAATAGAGGATGCCAGCTTTTAACCTCTTACCACAACAACTGGCACACAATTCGGTTTAACTTTGCAATTTACCTGTCTGAGTTAACATTACAATATTAATTAAAGGAGTAGCGCTTCAATGTGTTCGATCTTTGGTATATTAGATATAAAAACAGGTGCGTCAGCACTTCGTCCTAAAGCATTAGAATATTCACGTCTATTACGTCACCGTGGCCCTGATTGGTCAGGCATCTATCACAACGACAATGCAATTCTTGTTCATGAGCGTTTATCCATTGTGGATACAGAACATGGCGCACAACCACTGTATAACAGTGATAAAAGCAACGTACTAGCTGTTAATGGTGAAATTTATAACCATAAAACATTAGCAAGCCAACTTAACGTTGATTATGAATTTCAAACGGCTTCAGATTGCGAAGTAATATTACCGCTTTATCAAGAGTTTGGTGTTGAATTTGTTGACAAACTTCAGGGCATGTTTGCTTTTTGTTTATATAACGCAAATGATAACAGCTATTTAATAGCCCGTGATCATATCGGTATCATTCCACTTTATACTGGCTACGATAGCGATGGTAACTTTTATGTTGCCTCAGAAATGAAAGCGTTGATGCCTATTTGTAAAACAGTGGAAGAATTCCCACCAGGGCACATACTTGATAGTCGTGTTGGTAAAATTGAAAAATATTATAAGCGTAACTGGCAAGAATATGGCGCCATTAAAGACAACACCACTAGCACCACTAAAATTCGTGAAGCGCTTGAAGATTCCGTTAAAAGTCATTTGATGACTGATGTACCCTACGGTGTATTGTTATCAGGAGGTCTAGATTCATCACTTATCTCGGCTATTACGCAAAAGTTTGCCGCTCGTCGTATTGAAGATAACGATTTAGCTGAAGCTTGGTGGCCAAAAGTACATTCTTTTGCTTGTGGGCTCGAGGGCTCGCCAGATTTAGTCGCGGCACAAACGGTTGCAGACAGTATCGGCACTATTCATCACAGCGTAGTGTTTACTGAGCAAGAAGGGATTGATGCACTTCAAGAAGTTATTTATCACCTAGAAACCTATGATGTTACCACCATTCGTGCTTCTACCCCGATGTACTTAATGGCGCGTAAAATTAAAGCCATGGGTATTAAAATGGTGCTTTCAGGTGAAGGTGCTGATGAGATTTTCGGTGGTTATTTATATTTCCACAAAGCGCCTAATGCACAAGAGTTTCACGAAGAGCTTAACCGTAAGCTTGACCGTTTACACAAGTTTGATTGCCTACGAGCAAACAAATCGATGTCAGCTTGGGGCATTGAAGCACGTGTACCATTTTTAGATAAAAACTTTATGGATGTTGCTATGCGCATCAACCCTGAAGATAAAATGTGTGGCAATGGTAAGATGGAAAAAGCCATTTTACGTGATTCTTTTGAAGGTTACTTACCGAAAGAGATTTTATGGCGTCAAAAAGAGCAGTTCTCTGATGGTGTCGGTTATTCTTGGATTGATGGTTTAAAGGCTCACGTTGAAGCACAAGTCACTGACTTGCAGCTTGAAAGTGCTAGCCATAGATTCCCAGTAAATACCCCTGATAGCAAAGAAGCATACTTCTACCGTTGTATTTTTGAGGAGAAATTCCCACTTGCCTCTGCCGCAGATTGTGTCATTGGCGGAAAATCAGTGGCGTGTAGTACTCAAGAAGCGTTAGCTTGGGATGAAAGCTTTAAAAACAATGCCGATCCTTCTGGACGCGCAGTGTTAAGTGTTCATAACGAAAGTTATTAATCTTAAATCAATACTTTTGTAAGACACACAATACCAGTAGTCAAAAAGCCGATATTTACTATCGGCTTTTTCATTTCTGTTGACTGACCCGTCCTAAATAAGGTTGACCCTTTCTAAGAAAAATTTGTCTTTAGTTATTTGTTGCTCTCTTTAGCGAACACTTTTTTACCTGCTACCCAAGTTTGTAACACTTCTGTATTCCATATTTTGTTTTCTGCTGAGGTAAATATATCTTTGTTGATTAAGATAAAGTCTGCTTGCTTACCTGAAGCTAGACTGCCGATCAGTTGTTCTTGGTGACCTGAGTACGCCGCATCAATAGTAAAACTTCGCAGCGCTTCCGTTTTAGTCATTTTTTGCTTTTTATACCAACCACCTTTTGGTGAATCATTATGATCTTGTCTGGTAATCGATGCATGTAACCCATAAAAAGGATTTGGAGACTCAACTGGAAAGTCTGAGCCAGCAGCAATAACAACATTACTGTCTAATAGCGTTCTCCATGCATACGAGCCTAATATCCTTTGCTCTCCCAGCCGCGCTAGTGCCATATTCTTATCACTCGTTGCATGAGTAGCCTGCATTGAAGCGATTATGTTCAGCGATGAGAACCTTGAAATATCTTGCATCCGCAGTACTTGAGCATGCTCAATTCTGTGTCTAAGTTTAGCTGTTTTAGTTTTTTCGATTGACGTTTGATAAAGATCTAATATTTGTTTATTAGCATTATCACCAATAGCATGGGTATTCACTTGAAAGCCTGCATTCATCGCTGTATCAATATAACGCTGTAATGTCTTAGTATCATGTAACATTAAACCTTTATGTCCCGCATGATCACTATAGTCACCAATAAGTGAAGCACCTCGACTGCCTAAAGCACCGTCAGCTTGAATTTTCACACTATTAAAAGTAAAAAAGCTGTCTTTAGTTTGAAAAGGTCCTTGAGATAGTTGTTGTTGCCAACCATCACTCGGTAAATACAACATGCCATTAATTCGGATAGTCATATTGTTTTCACCAGCTAACTCTTTATATAAATCGATATTATTTCTATCAATTCCTGCATCATGAACACTTGTTAACCCCATACTTGCTAATGACTTCATTGCTTTGACTAACGCCATTTTATCTTCCAAGCGAGTCGGTTGAGGGATTTCCTTAGTCATTAACGCCATGGCATTATCAATAAAGACACCTGTTGGCTGACCACTTTTATCCTTTATAATTTCGCCACCTTCGGGGGACACTGTCGCTGCAGTAATACCTGCTAACGCCATCGCTTTGCTATTTGCCCAGCCAGCATGTCCATCTACCCTTCTCAACCATACCGGGGTATCAGGAAACAGTTCATCTAAACTTTTCGCTGTAGGAAAATTTTTGCTTGGCCAATTTTCTTGATTCCAACCTCGTCCAAGTACCCAACTCAAGGTAGGATTTTCTGCTGTATATTTAGCGGCAAGTGCAACAGCTGATTGCTCCGAGGTACTTGCAGCAAGGTCGACTCGCAGTAAACTGTGTCCATAACCCAACACATGTCCGTGGGCATCAATCAAACCAGGTAACATTGTTTTCCCTTCACCATCTATCACTTGAGTAGAGTTATCGATGATAGGCGTTTCATCAGCTCGGTAAACCCTGGTTATTTTATCCTTAGTGATCGCGATAGCAGAAAACTTAGTTAAGTTTTTTTTATCGAGTGTATAACCGTTAATATTTTTAATCAGGGTAGATTGTGCCGTTGCTTGAGATGCCAACAATGTGGCAAAAACAAGGCTAATTGTCTGTTTTAGTGTCATTTGTTTTTCTTCTATTTAAAATTGACGCATAAGTTTAGGCAATTAGCTTAGCTAAACTTGCACAGGATGGGAATAGATTATAATACTTGCTGGTAAGCAAACTGCCTTAGAAAAAAGCATGATTATCGATAATTACACTTATGCCCTTACCTAAACTCTATAAATTGAGATAAAATACTAGCCAAGAAATATTATCTATTAAAGGCTATTTTGTGACTGAAAAACATCTTATTTGGGATCTACCTTTACGCATTTTTCATTGGAGTTTTGCTTTTACCGTATTAGCATCTTGGTATACCGCTGAACAAGAAGGTGAGCTGATCGATATCCATATGCAACTAGGTTATGTTGCCATTGCATTACTAATATTTCGAGTACTGTGGGGAATAGTTGGGCCAAAACACGCAAGGTTCTCTCAGTTTATCCCCTCTCCTAAAGCTCTGCGAAGTTATTTAAAAAGCTCAAGTAAAAACGAAACAACTGCCGGACATAACCCTTTAGGCGCTTTGATGGTTATTGTGATGATCGTGCTTATTTTCATTCAAGCACTTAGTGGTTTGTTTATTAATGATGATATTTTTTCATCTGGCCCCTACTATGGCAGCGTCAGCAGTGATATTGAGAAAATAATGAAATTTTTACATCACAATACCTTTGACTTGATGATAGGCGCTATTGCTCTGCATATTGGTGCTATCGCCTTCTATTGGAGAGTTAAGAAACAAAACTTGGTAATACCAATGATCACTGGCAAAAAAAACAAAGACCAAGCAAAAGAGCAAGATGCAATCCCACACTCTAAAATCATATTAGCCTGTATATTAGCTATTTTATGTGCCGGCTTTGTCTATTGGCTTGTGGTGATCAATGTTCCGGTTGTCGAAGAATTCTACTATTAATACGATGTAATACATTGACCAAAAAGGTTAGCAATTTTGCTAACCTTTTTAATTTATACTAGCAATACAAGTCAATTAAACACTCATGTAAAGAGCTTATGTAAAGCAATTATCAGCTTAAAAATAATGGCGATATTCAAGCTTAATTTCCTGGTAGCTATTATTAGTATGTGTTTTACTTTTTATATAATGGAAGTCAGCTACCAGTCTTAAACTATGGTCACCACCAAGTTCTAGACTTTGTTGTAAAGTAAAGCGACTCCTTTGTGTTTGATCAAATAAGAATTGGTAATGTTCAGCTTCTAATAAGAGAGTGCTCTTTGGCCAATAATACAAGAAGCCGGTGTGGACTCCTGGAGCAATCGCCGCAAAAGTATCTAGTTTACGGTTAAACTCTACTCTACCTGTAGCAAATAAAAAGACAGAGCTATTATCAAATGGTTGGTAACTGACACCACCACCGCCTGAGCCTTGCGTTACAAGCACGTCTTTATCAACAGTCCATTGTTGCTCAATGCTAATATTAGCTTTCCATGACCACGGAGTGAAATAGTTATCTCTTGTCGACAGGGAAACTATGTCGAGTAACTCTGCTTTTTCGAGTTTAAAATCCCCCCCTTGATAAAACCTGAACATAATATTAAGCATATTCAATGACATTCCAGAATAATAGCCAGGTAACGGGTCAAGCAAATCATGATAACTAGCGCGGTATTTCGCCTCAGCAAAAGCTCGCTCGCCATTCTGCCCAAGGCCAAATCCAACCATTGATGTTTTATGACCTAAATCAGGCCTCAATGGCTGTTCAATTACTACGTTTATCTTTGTTGGTTTTTCATTTAATTTTCTTAATAACAAAAAGCTTCGTCGTGCAGTGTCTTTTGGCCTACCGTTGAAGGTATTTTGATAACGCAAATATCGATAAGCACTATCAATCACCAATGACTGTTGCTCAAGGGGTAGCGCTAAAAATTCTGTACTATCTAAGACTTCAATATCAGTTGATAAGGCAAGTGCAATTTTTTTTTCGTTATGACTTAGTAATGCCAATTGTGCTTTGAGCTCTGTCAAAATAGAGGGTCGATAGTAACTTTCAGCGATAAGATTAGCATTTTTAACTACCCTCACCGTGTCTAAGGGCATCGCTGTAACTGGGAATTTGTTAGCAAGAAGCAAACCTGGGCGAGCAACATCAAGCAGCTCAAGTAATCGAAACGAGCAATTTTCATCGAAAAAATAATATTCAAAATTAATACCTTGTAACTCCCAGATATGAGCTAACATGGTATCGATTTCTTGCTGATTTAAATTAAGTTTATATTCCCACAAGTCCCTGTTTTCTAGTCGGTTATATTCTTTTATCTTTTCAAAATATGGATTTGCCGCAAAATTTCCTGGATACCCTCCGGTTAAACCTCTGGCTGCATAAAGAAATCCACCATCTCCCTCTGGCACAGTTGCGCCGAAATTTAGTGCATAAGAAAGATAGGTTGAGTTTTGCTCAACATTATCAGGGCTGTCTCTTATACACATCTCCGAGC
>CAJXPG010000016.1 GCA_913057925.1 uncultured Colwellia sp.
GATCTAGTACGGTCTCGTGGGCTCGGAGATGTGTATAAGAGACAGGGTTATTACTTTGCTAAACCTATGTCTCCGCAAAATACTTATCACTATATATGTCAAAGTAAAATTAAGGTTTAGTTTTATTGTTAAACTAGCTTTTCGGAATAATCTATGGGTAAATCCGATTTTTTCACTATATTAATTGGTAAAATGCCAAAAATAACCAGCACATTCTGTTGTTGTTCACTTAGAATTCTTCCATAAATTTACCGTTTAATTGCACTTTTATTTTCATTATTTGCAATTAAGACTATAACTAAAAGCAGGAATTAACCTGCTTGTTTATTGAGGAAGCTACCATGCTATTTACTGGTTCATTAATTTCCGACTGCCCAATACGACAAAAAATTCGCGAATTCTATCGAATAGATGAAAATGTTGCTGTTGATCATATTTTACCTGCAGCAGAAGTAAACGTTAGTGCCCGAAGCCGTGCTTGGGAACGTGCCCGTAAAATGGTTTTACAAATTCGTCAAGACCAAGAAGGTAATGGTGCCATTGATGCATTATTAAATGAGTACTCGCTGTCTTCAGAGGAAGGTGTGGTATTAATGTGTTTGGCTGAAGCACTTTTACGTGTACCAGATAAGCATACTCAAGATGAACTTATTCGTGACAAGATTTCTCAGGGACAGTGGAGTTCACATCTAGGTGCCAGTGATTCATTGTTTGTTAATGCTTCTTCTTGGGGCTTATTACTTACCGGCTCTATGGTTGATTATGCTGACAAGCGTAAAAAAGACCACTTTGGTTTATTAAAGAAAACTGTTGGCCGTTTAGGTGAGCCAGTAATTCGTAAGTCAATGAATTACGCAATGAAAGTAATGGGTAAGCAGTTTGTCATGGGTGAAACCATTGAAGCGGCTACTGAGCGTGCTGCCTCTAAAGAGCAGCAAGGTTATGTTTATTCATATGATATGCTTGGCGAAGGCGCTCGAACTATGGCTGATGCTGATAAGTACCTTAAAGCTTATCAAGATGCCATCACTGCCATAGGTAATGTTGCTGTCGCTTCGGGTAAAAATAACCCACGTAAAGTACCAGGTATTTCAATTAAACTATCAGCTATTCACCCTCGTTATGAGTTCTCTCATAAAGGTCGAGTCATGGAAGAAATAGTGCCAAAGTTGAAAGCACTATGTTTACAAGCAAAGCAATACAATATTGGCCTAACGGTTGATGCAGAAGAGTCTGAACGTTTAGACATCTCACTTGATATTATTGAAGCGGTATTTAGTGATAGCGACTTAGGCGATTGGCAAGGTTTTGGTTTGGCATTACAAGCGTACCAAAAGCGTGCAATTTTTGTTGTTGACTGGTTACGTGAATTGACACTACGCACCGACCGTAAAATGATGGTTCGCCTAGTTAAAGGTGCTTACTGGGATACCGAAATTAAAAATGCTCAAAAAGATGGTTTGAGTCATTTCCCTGTATTTACCCGTAAGTCATCAACAGATGTCTCTTATCATGCCTGTGCAAACAAGTTACTTGAATATCGTGACACGATTTACCCTCAGTTTGCCACCCATAATGCATACACAGCAGCAACTATCGTTGAACTTGCTGGTGATGATAAAGCTGGGTTTGAGTTCCAGTGTTTACATGGTATGGGGGACTCTTTGTATGATCAAATCGTGCGTGAAGAAAGTATTCAGTGTCGAATTTATGCACCGGTTGGCCATCATGAAGATTTACTTGCTTACTTAGTTCGTCGTCTACTTGAAAATGGCGCTAACTCATCTTTTGTTAATGCAATTGTTGATGAATCTCAACCTGTTGAATCTTTACTAGAAGATCCAGTAGAGAAAACTCAACGTTTAAAATTTAAATACAACAATCAAATTATTATGCCGATTGACCTTTACCAAGGTGAAGGCGAAGAAGGTCGTGATAACTCAAAGGGCCTTGATTTAACAGATGTTAATGAGATCACCCCATTAAAGGCCGCATTAGATAACTGGTTTGTTGATCATTTATTGAATAAAAATGATGTGCCAGAAGGTGCTAGCGCCGTAAGAAACCCTGCAAACCGTAGTGAGATTATTGGTTTTCATCAACATGCTAATGAAGCTGAAATGCGTGTGATGATCGACAATGCAGAGACCGCTTGTAGTACTTGGTCTAAAACCCCTGTTGCTGAGCGAGCAGCATTGTTATGTCGCATTGGTGATATTTTAGAACGCCATATGGATGAGCTGATTGCCCTTTGTATTAAAGAAGCAGGCAAGGTAGCACAAGATGGTATTGATGAAGTGCGCGAAGCCGTTGATTTTTGTCGCTACTACGCAGCACGTGCCATTGAATTAAATGAAGACGAGCGTCTAGAAGCACGCGGTGTGGTGTTATGTATTAGCCCGTGGAACTTCCCATTGGCTATATTCTTAGGCCAAGTAGCCGCAGCGATTGCTACGGGTAATACTGTATTAGCCAAACCGGCAGAACAAACAGGTTTAATTGCACTACGCACCATTGAACTGATGCAATCGGTTGGTTTACCTGAAAACGTTGTGCAAGCTGTGATTGCCCGTGGTAGTGCTGTTGGTAAAGTCATTATTCCAGATAACCGTATTCAAACAGTTATGTTTACTGGCTCTACAGAAACAGGTACGCGTATCTCTCAAACACTTGCAGAGCGTGGCGGCGATCAAGTCCCGCTAATTGCTGAAACGGGTGGTCAAAACTGTATGATTGTTGACTCAACTGCCTTGCCAGAGCAAGTAGTTGATGATGTGATCTCTTCAGGCTTTCAAAGTGCCGGTCAGCGCTGTTCAGCGCTTCGAGTACTGTTTTTACAAGAAGATATTGCTGATAACGTTATTACCATGCTTCAAGGCGCTTTAGCTGAATTACATGTTGGTAATCCCGCTAAATTAAGCACAGATATAGGCCCGGTGATTGATCAAAAAGCGCATGAAGCATTATCTGCACATGCTGAATATATGAAGTCTCACGGTAAATTATTATATAAATGTGAGTTTTCTGATGAAGTGGTTGACGAAGATGGTCATTTCTTCTTTGCACCACGTCTATATGAAATTGATGATATTAGCGTATTACAACAAGAAGTTTTCGGTCCTTGTGTCCATGTAGTGCGCTTTAAAGGCGATGAAATTGAAAGTGTGATAGAGAAAGTTAACGGTACTGGTTTTGGCTTAACTATGGGCATACACACACGTATCGAGCATAGAGCTGTTGAGCTAGCTAAACTATCACGCGCCGGTAACATTTATATTAACCGTAATATGATTGGCGCAATTGTTGGTGTACAACCATTTGGTGGTCGCGGACTTTCAGGTACAGGTCCTAAAGCCGGTGGCCCTAACTATTTAACACGATTAGTGAAAGAAAAATCAACACCAGATAGTAATGCCTTTAACTCCTCTGACGTTAAAATGGCAAGCTTAACAGGTGATGCGAGCGAAAAGCATGAAGCCAATCGTTTAATGGACAAAGCAAATTGGGCAGAAAAAGACTGGCGATCTACCGAGCTGAATACGCGAATTTCTTGTGTCCGCCAGTTACTCGCTAAAATTGCGCATGTAGAAATTGTTGACGATTTAGCCGATGATTTAAACCGCACGTTAGCGGCGTCTCGTTCACAGTTAATTGATATTGAAAAGCGTTTGAAAAAGCCACAAGAATTACCAGGCCCTACAGGTGAGTCAAATATCATTTACTTAGAAAACCGCGGCAATATTATTTGCTATGCAGATGAAAAAGTAAGCTTCCACTTCTGGGTGCAATCTATTGTGACGGCTCTAGCGACAGGTAACACGGTAATTACCGTTGTTTCAGACTTATTCTATCAAGAGGCGTTGGCTTTTAGAGATAAATTTATTGCCACGGGTGCTGGCAAAGATGTTTTCCAAGTGGCTAAACTTTGTCATTTAGAAACTATGTTAGCTCACCCTGCGTTATCTGGAGTGGTTGTTGATAGTAACTGTGATAGTAAACATTATGTTAGTGATAAATTAGCGCAGCGACATGGTGCTATTTTACCGGTCATTAGCTCTGAATATTTTGATAACTTGATTCAGCGTTTAATCACCGAGAAAACCATTAGTATTGATACCACAGCATCTGGTGGTAACACATCACTAATGACTATGGTTGAAGAAGACTAAGTCGCGACGTTAGTAATAACCTTGTTGCAATGAATAAAACGCGAACCTTTCTCTGGAAAGTTCGCGTTTTTAGTTTTTCTGCTATCTTTTATATGGCAATATCGAAAAAAATAACAATTAAGTAGTGTAAATATGAGTTCATACAAAATAAAACCCTTAGATCGTATCGATAAGCTAATACTATCTACGCTACAAGGAGATGGGCGAATATCTAACGTAGAGCTGGCTAAAAAGGTCAACCTGAGTGCTAGTCCATGCTTAGATAGGGTAAAGCGATTAGAAAACGATGGTTATATTGAGCGTTACGGCGCTTTTTTAAATGCGAGTAAGCTTAATTTTGGTATGACGGCTTTTGTGCAAGTAACTTTAAGTAAAACAACCTCTGAAAGCTTTAAAGGCTTTAAAAAGGAAGTGGTTACTATCAAGGAAGTGGTTGAATGCCATCTCATTGCAGGGGGTTATGATTATTTGCTTAAAATCCGCTTTGCCGACATTGAAAGTTACCGATTAGTGCTTGAGAAAATAGGTGCTCTGCCTGATATAGCACAAACAAGTACTTATATGGTTACAGAGCATATTAAACAAGACAGTGGTGTGCCCTTAGACTAATTTAAGCAGCTAGTCTGAACAGATAATTATTTGATTTTAAATACCATTAATATTGTGAAGCGTCGTTGGCTTTGCTATATAGTTATCAGTTATCAATGGAAAATACTTTAAGGCAAGCACAAGGGTAATTATGAACGCACACGATTATGCACTACAGGCTAATGGTTCATTCGCTTTACCAGATGCCTGCTTTAAAGTGAAAAACTTAATGGCAGATGAAAGCTCTGAGATTTCAGATTTTGCCGATGTTATTGGTGTTGACCCTTCAATGACTTCTCGGTTATTACAAATAGCCAATAGTGCCATTTATAGTTTTCCTGGCGAAATTAGTACCATATCTCGCGCTATTACCATCATCGGCACCCAAGCTATTTATAATATGATGCTTGTTGATGTAGCCGCGTCAGCTTTCAAGCATTTTGAAAACCAAGCCATTGACTTAAAACGATTTTGGCGAATGAGTATTTATTGTGGACTGGCCTCTAAAAACCTAGCGATTAGTGCTGGAATACGTGATATTGAGCGGTTATTTGTTGCAGGCTTATTGCAAAATTTTGGTGAATTACTGGTCGCAAAAATAAATCCTGACGTAGCTCAACAATGTGAAAAATATAGTAAAGCGCAATTGCCTTGGCAGTTACAAGAGCTCGCTCTAGGATTTACATATACCGATGTTTCTGCTGACTTATTAAAAATTTGGCAGCTGCCGGAAAAGATTATCCTACCGATAAGGCATTTTAATGCTGCCTCAAATATTGAAATTAATAAGGACGTTAAAGTGTTACATCTGGCTTCGCGTTTAGCATTAATTGATAGTCACCCAGATGAGTTTGTTTTTGATGAAGTGGTAGATGAATCTTTATGTAAACCACTGGGTTTATCTATTGATGATTTAACGCAAGCTGCCGAGTTTGCTTCAAAAGAAGCCAGTAGTATTTTAACCATTATGAACCCAAAACTGTTCTCTAAATAATGGCAATCTTAAATTGGCAGAATAAATAGCGTTAGCGGTTATCAAGCGAGTGACTTGTTATAACAACCCGTTAAATTGTTTCAAGCTATTAACTTTTCTATTTTCTACTCTCTATTCTCTGGGGCTAGAGGGATATCTACGTTAAATACCTCTTGATAAGTTTCATTGAAATGCAGAATGTCAGAGCTTTCTAAGTATCGACTGTGGGCTTGATAAAACTCATAGCTTTGATAAATTTTCACTAAAGCACGGTTAATATCGTTGATGATTGCTTGACCTTCTACGCTCCGATTACAAACAACATAACCTAGAACATAACCCGGCGAGCCTTCTATTTCTATTGATTCAAGCGCACCTTTCTTTGAGTGAAAATTTAGCGCTTCGTTAACGCTATATGGATAATCTACTATATAGTCAATTCTATCCTTTAATAACATTTCAACGAGTGCTCTTGTTGAGCCACCGCCTGTTCTCACTACCAGATTATGTGGTTCTAATGCAGTAACTTGCTTGTCTAAAAAGTTCCCCAAAGATCTGCCGCTATCAACCCCCAAAGTTAGAAGCGCTTTACCTGTAAACAATGAGCTTAAAGAAGCTAATCGGTTATTTTCGTTTAATACGTTTTCTGGAAAAGATTGTTTACCTTTTTTGTAATAAACCCGTAAATCAAGTGCGATATTAAGGGGCTGGCTAAATATCCCCATTGTCATGCGTTCAGGTGTTTTAACTCTATTAGGAGCACAGCTATTCGGTAATTTATTGACTAAGCGAGTAATGGTTGGGCTTTTAGCAAATTCGACAGTAAATTGATAATTTTTTAAATGTTGCATTAAGAGGCGGGTGGTATCCGCAACGGTTGAAATCGGCTTTATCTGGGAAGGAATATTTTTATAGGTGTCTACTTCATTGTAAGTAAACCAGTAAATTTGTTTTTGTGTATTGCCATGCGAATAAAAAGGGAAACAACAAATGAAAATAAATAGCAGATTTTTCATAAAACTAACCTATAAAAACTAAATTAAATAATCCTTATAATTATCTCCTACATCATTTAACAGTTTAATAGCCTGTTAAATGAAACGATTACACTGCGGTGATTAGAAAGTATTACTTAAATAAGTGTTTTATGGAAGCAAAATTAGCTAATGCAAGACAAACAATGCAAAGCTTGTTAGCATCTATCGTTAACGTTTATTTAAACCTTTCATAAAAATTATAAAAAAGGATAAGTATGTCGAGTTCAAGAGAGCATTTTAGCTCACGGATAGGCTTTATATTAGCTGCTGCAGGCTCTGCGGTAGGCATTGGTAATCTAGTTGGCTTTCCGGTAAATGCGGCTAAAAATGGTGGAGGTGCATTTTTAATTATGTATGCACTGTTTGTTTTTCTCATTTGTTTGCCGGTTATGATTGCAGAGATGGCCGTTGGCCGAAATACAGAAAAAGAACCCGTTGGTGCTTTTAAAACACTAAGTCAGGGGAGTAGCTTATGGGGAGCTGCTGGTTTTTTAGGGGTATTAACGCCATTTATGATTGCCGTATTTTATATGGTAATCACCGTTTGGATATTTGGTTACATTGGGCTAACACTAACCGGTAATTTGGACTACTTAGCCAGTGGTGCAGGCTTTGGTGAATTTATCAATAGTCCTTATTTGTTTGTTGCGTTAATTGCAGTGGCTGGTATCGTGAGTTTTATACTTGCTGCTGGCGTAAAAGATGGCATAGAAAAAGCGGCGAAAACGTTAATGCCTGCTTTATTTGCTATGCTGATCATTATGGTTATTTTTGTACTAACCCTTGATAATGCAATGGCCGGGGTCACTTTCTTCCTCGTTCCAGACTTTGAAAAAATTACCGCAAGTGTCGTCAATGGTGCCTTATCACAAGCATTTTTCTCGTTGTCTTTAGGGATGGGGATTTTGATTACTTATGGCTCATATATCAATAGACAAACCAATATTCCTAACTCAGCAAAACTAGTCGCAATAACCGATACTGGTGTTGCATTTGTAGCAGGTTTAATGATTTTACCGGCGGTATTTTCTTTTAACCCGAATGTTAATCCAAGTGAATTAAGTGATAGTTCAGTATCGTTAATTTTTACTTTTTTACCTAAAATATTTTTAGCACTGCAGACTTCACTTGGTTATGTTGGCGCGAGTGCTGTTGCCGCTTTCTTTTTTATCTTGGTATTTTTTGCCGCGATTACTTCGCTAGTATCGATTATTGAAGTACCGGTTTCTTACTTAGTGACAGAGAAAAAGCAAAGTCGCAAAAAAGCGTTAGGCTACTTATCGGTAACTGCGGGTTTGTTAACGTTATTTGCCGTAGCATCATTTGGCATGGTAGCATTTTTTACTGAATTTACTTCCTATGGCGGCGGTACTAAGTCATTTTTTGATGTGGTTTATGATGTTTTCTACGACACCATATTACCGCTTAATGGTTTCTTAGTGTGTATCTTTGTTAGTTATCGTTGGAAGAAAAAGCAGCTATCAGAAGAACTTAGTATTGGTAATGAAAACTACAAGGGGTCTTGGGTTGAAAAATACATCAACTTCTCTTTAGGTACGTTTATACCTGCTATTGTCTTGCTTATCTTTATTAATACTGTCGCAATTAAGTTTTTCGCCTACAGTCCATTTGGCTTGTAAGGTATTAGCAATAACTTAGTTGTTAACTGATTTAAACGGCTAATGGTAAATGTTACCATTGGCCGTTTTTTATTACCTTTCATCACGTAAACACAAATTATGATTGAACATATTACCAGCTCAGACTTTACTGATGCACAGCGACTATTTCATGGTCGAGGGCATGCATACCCTAACTTAAGCCATATCAATGTTGATTGGTTGTCACCTGTGATTCTTATAACCTTGTATCAAGCTGTTGATAGGAAATGGCTTGAGCAGCAGGCTATTTTATTGAAAGAACTTGTTCAAGATTGCCGCTCTGTGCAAGTCCAGCATCGTTATGAAAAGTTTGCTCCGACAGAAGTGATGTTAGGTGAAGCGATTAGCGACACTGTAGTGAGTGAGCATGGGCTTAATTATCATATTGAATTTGGCAAAGCGCAGAACAGCGGATTGTTTTTAGATATGAGCAATGGTCGAGCATGGTTAAAGCAGCATGCTAAAGATAAAAATGTCCTTAACTTGTTTGCTTACACTTGTGCTTTTTCTTTAAATGCCATTGCCGGCGGTGCAAGTAAAGCGGTTAACATCGATTTAAGTAAGGCTTCATTGAGTAAAGGTAGGGAAAACCATCAACTGAATAAATTAGCCAAAAAGCAGGGCAAACAGATAGTTTTTGAAGGTGTAGATATCTTTAAATCTAACAGTCGTATCAAAAAATACGGACCTTATGATATTTTGGTTTGTGATCCACCTTCTTTTCAAAAGGGCAGCGTTAATATTGAACGTGATTATGCCAAAATAATCCGTCGCATTCCCCAATGGATGAATGACGGCGCTCAATTGATGCTTTGTTTAAATTCACCTGACTTAGATGAAAATTTTTTAAAAACCGAGGTTGCTCGGGAGTGCCCACAATGCCACTTTGAACAGCGTCTTGATAACCCAGAGGTTTTTAAAGAAGCGCATCAAGGTAAAGGCCTTAAGGTATTACTATTTACCTACCGAGCTAATTAACAGTAACGCTTGGTTAATCAACTGTTTTTACTCGCCAAAATCGAGCGAATCTAGGAATGCCTGCTTGAGTTAAGCCATTATATTTAAAGGTAATGGTAGTACCAATCTTAGGCGGGTTCGCTCGTTGGTTATCACTAAAGCCAGAGCCTATTTTAAAAGTAATATTATCTTTTGTTTTAACCTTTAAAGCACCTAGTTGTCCCAAGTACTTTCCCTTGCCTGCTGTATAGCCAATAACGATAGCCTCATCATCTTGATATTTTTTTAACTTCATTAATGAGGCGCTGCGACCAGCTTTATATAATGCATTTTCATGATGCAACATCAGTCCCTCACCATGGGCGGCTATTAGTGTTACTAAACGTTTATCGACATCAGCCATTCGGTTATATTTTTTCTGAGGGATCATGGCTAAGTAAGGCGATTGAGTCTTTTTTGATAACGACTTCATTTTTAATACTCGTTGATGAAAAGGTCCTTGGTAACTAGGAAGATCAAATATCATAAACCTAACGTCTTTCCAGCAACTAAGCGCTTGGTTTTGTTCGGCTCGTTTTTTACTGACACAAGAAAGTAACGCTTGAAACTGATCTCTTGATAACCATAGCTCTCCATCAAGTGGCGTTGTCGGCCAATTTTTTGTAAACCAAGCAGGAGTATTGATGGTATTGCCTTGCCTAGTAAATAGCTGGTGGCCATTCCAATAACCGCGAACGCCATCAAGCTTCTCAGAAACAAAATAATGCGATATATCTGAAACTTCATGGTAATGAGTGGCATGTTGAAGCTGGGGTTTTTCTGGCTTGAAGGGCTGTTTAGCAGTGGCTACTTTGTGTGGCAAGTTAACAAAGACAATACAGAAAATTATAATGCCAAGGCGATAATTTTTCATCACATACCTCCATGTAATATGATATTTGGTAAAAATATTAGTCTAGTCTATATTTGAAAAATGGACGCACTTTTTATCAGTGATTAAGCTAGCAAGGATTGCTATGAATAACTTACCTTTCAAATTATTAAACCGCTTTATTGTTTTTTTTGTATTTGCCTTGATATTGATGCTGCTTGATATCAGCCAAGTTCATGCTAAAAAACGCTGTAAACCTTACTTAGAAAAACTTCATAACATTCAAGCGATGCAGCGTAATGCTTATTCGTTGAAACGCGGCAATAGTTTAAGAGCTAAGGAGGACAAGGCAAGAGAAAAGTGGTGGCAGTGTGAGCATAGCTCTTTAGCAAAATTTAAAGCGCTAAATGACAAGAGTAAGAAGAAATCGGTAAAGAAAACTAACAAAGATAAGCGAAAAAAATATGCTAATAACCACAGTAAAAAACGAACAAAGTTAGTACCATCAAAAAATAAGCTGGTCAGCTTTAACCAGCAGAGCGCGATAGTTATTAAATCTAAATATCAAGGAGGTAAGAGGCAAGCTTGGTTAGCATTTTACCAAAAACCGATAAAATGCCAACGTCCTAAAACACTTAATGTTTTTGCGTTTTGTACTGAAGATAAAAGGCAACAGCAGGCGCTATTTGAGCAAAAATATTTTCAGTAAGTGTCTTTGTTATTATGCTTGGTAACTAGCTTTGCTTGCTTTGTATTGATTTACCATGGCATCAATAGTGCTTTGTTCATAGGCGCGTAATCCGCTTAGTAGCATGTGCTTTTTACCGTGGCCTATTACTTCACCATTTGATAATAAATCAAACTCTAGCCAAGCATCACCACGTTTACTGTCAATGGTTAGGCTGGTATCAGCAAGTTTTAATTCAACCGTGTCCGCATCTAGAGTATGTAAGTCGATAGACATTGATTGATACATAACCATAGGTCGAGCAGGGTTAATCATGACATTTTTTTCAGCCATCAGTTTCACTAAAATATCAGGAAAAGTGTGACCTGAAAAATCAACATATGCTTTAGTTAGGGCGTTAATTAAAGCTGGGCAATGAGTTTTTTCACCGCTTACCTGAACACTTAAGCAGGTTTTATCTTTATCATCTTTTATGTCGAAACTATCATCGATTTGTTGTGGAAAAGTAAGGCTAACATTATCACTTACCATGCCTGAAAAATCGAAAGTCATTTTTTTATGTAGACCTGATTTTGCGATGATAATTGAAAACAGTAGGTCGCCTGGCACACAAAAGCGCTTCGCATCAATGTTATGTAATGGATTAAAATCATCGGCAACTTGTTTAGCAAAGTCGCTGCCTTGTTGGCGAGTGAAACTAATTTGATCAGCATTAATTGGGCAGTAATTTTCAATAAACATTTCTTTAATAGACATTTGTACAACTTTATTTTTAGTGATTTTTTAATGACGGCAGTATTCTATCAGCAGTAGCTAGCTAAATCGAAAAAAAAAGCAACTTCTTTAACTGAGCAGACCTGTTACTTTGGGCAGTATTGGCTTACTAGCTGTTCTTTTTGGTGCTTTGATAAGTGGCGAATTTGATACTCTCTTTTACACGCTAAGCTTTTGCTTGCTGCACTTTCTAAATAAGCTAAGCGCACAGGACGCCTAGCTCGGGTATATTTCGCCCCAAGTTTACTGTTATTATGTTCATCAACACGGCGATGAATGTCGGTGGTCACTCCGGCATATAAACTATTATCGCTACAGCGCAGAAAATAAACCCACCAAGTTGTTGTGATATTTTTTTCTGTCATAGAGAGCAAATGAATGTTGATACGAGTAAAGTTGGCTAAATGGTAAATAAAAGTGCTTGAGATTTCAAATAGTGTCAGCTTGGCTGATTGGGAAATAGAACTCAGTGCCATCAGAGCTATGGGCAATGGTGGCCAGCGAGTAAATAAAGTGGCTACTGCTATTCACTTACGGTTTGATATTAACAGATCTACTCTACCAACTATCTATAAAGAACGCCTGCTTGCCTCAAAAGACAGTCGTATTAGCAAGGAGGGGGTGATCATTATCAAAGCGCAAAGTTTTCGCACCCAAGAGATGAATAAAGAGGATGCACTGACACGTTTGAAAGCTTTTATTCAATCTGTGATGGTGGTCCAAAAAAGTCGACGAGCAACTAAGCCAACTAAAGGTTCAGTGCAAAGGCGGTTAGCCAGTAAAGCCAATAGAAAAGAAGTAAAACAGTCCAGAAAGAAAGTACAGTTTTAGTGTTAATTAAGCGACCAGTTTAATCCTGTGAAATTTTTCATTGTGTTTGCTTAAGTCCTATCTTAGATAATAATTTAAATATTGAACATTAGAGAATAGAGAGCCATCATGCCAATTAGCGAAGTAGGAGCAGTTGAAAAACTCACCTCACAACTTGATAGTAATAATTTAGTCCAATATCAATTACCACTAGTTAGTTTAGAGGGAGATAATAGCAAGCAAAGCATTGCGTTAAATCCCTTAATCGGTAAAAAAATCACATTAAACTACACCGGTAATATTGCGTGTAAGCACTGCGGTAAAGCCACGAAAAAGAGTTACTCTCAAGGGTACTGCTATCCTTGTATGAGTAAGCTTGCACAGTGTGATATGTGTATTATGAAACCTGAAACTTGTCATTTTCATTTAGGCACTTGTCGTGATCCTGAGTGGGGTGAAAAAAACTGTATGATTGATCATTATGTTTATCTCGCTAATAGTTCTGGGTTAAAGGTCGGCATCACTCGTCACACGCAATTACCAACGCGCTGGATTGATCAAGGTGCTTGTCAGGCATTACCTATATTTAAGGTGAGCACTCGCTTACAATCTGGCCTAGTAGAAACAGCTTTAGCAGAATTTATTAGTGATAAAACAAACTGGCGGGCGATGTTAAAAGGAGAACCTGAACCGATAAACTTAAAAGAAAGAGCTGAAGAGTTAATCCCAGAGATTAGTTTACGCTTGTCAAAGTTGCGTCTTGAGTTTGGTAGCGACGCGGTGCAAGAGTTAGATGAAAGTATTCAAGAAATTCATTACCCGGTGAGTGAGTACCTCACTAAAATCAGCTCTTTTAATTTTGATAAAACACCGTCTGTTTCAGGCGTATTACTTGGTATTAAAGGTCAGTATTTAATCTTTGATAAAGGGGTTATTAATATGAGAAAGTTTAGCTCATATCAAATAAGTATTGACTATTAATAGCTTGAACTTGAGAATAAGCCAATATTCTTAGCTATAATTAAGTACATAAGGTACTTTGCTAAGATTTGAAATATCGAATTTGTAAAATGCTGTATTTAAGGTAAGTAAGATGACCGCAGATGATTATGTAGATCAAGCCAGTGAAATTTTTGTTTTGTCTGATTCTTTTATCAGAATTAGAGAGTTGATAGACGATGAAGCGTCGACTATTGATGATATATCGGAAGTTATTTTATTAGATCCTGCGCTTTCTGGGACAGTCTTAAAACTTGCTAACAGTCCATTTTTCAACTATCCCGGAAAAATAGATACCATTTCTAAAGCGGTTTTAGTTTTGGGCATTACCGAGGTTTATAACCTTGTTATTGCGTATTTCACTACAGAGGCTTTCAAAAATATCGATGCTAACCAAGATTACCTTGATGAATTTTGGGTAAAGAGCGTTGATTGTGCTTTATTGATGAAGTATTTAGGAACCAGCTTAGGTATTGTGCACGCGGAGCGTTTATTTATTCTAGGTTTATTGCATAATTTAGGTGAATTGGTTGTTCATCAAATCACTGCTGAGAAGCAACGTGATTGTGATAGTCAAGATATCAGCCTACTCCCATGGGATAAACAAGAAGATGTCTTAGGCTTTACCTTTGGTTCGTGCTCAGCTGAACTTTTGAAGCAGTGGCAGTTACCTTATAGTATTTTTGCGCCTATTCGTGATCAAGACGTCGAAGACTTAAGTCAATACAATGCTGAAACACAATTATTGTATATAGCTAAGCGTGTTATGGTGAAAAGTCAGGTTTTTAAAGGGCAGAGTTTGGATTACAGTGACTTTTTAACCAAAGAACAGCTTGAACTGCTTTGTTTAGATAAAGATATGTTAAACAATGCGGTTGATTACTGCGATTTAGAGCGCTTAGGCTTATTATCTATTTTAAACCCAAGTGCTTCTATGCTGTACTAATTTGACTTAATTGTTCATGATATTTTAAAGGCCGATAAGCACATGTTTATCGGCCTTTTTTCTAGCTCTTTAATGGATTGTTTATCTTGGGTTATAGCGACCCATACTGAGTATGTGGTTAGGGTCTAAACATATTTTTAGTTGATCAACCGTTTGCCAAAAGTGGCTATCTTTATTTAACAACCCTTGCTGTTGATCGATATTGAGACGATAAGGTACAAAGCCTTTTTTTAACCCTCCTTCTACTAAGGCGGTTAAGCAATTATGGGCATCTTTCACCGCTTGAGGGTTAGATAAGTCGAAAACTATTGGAATAGTACTATCAACGCAATCATGTTTTAAATTAGTAAAAGTGATAAAAGGTTCAATATTATATTCAGGGCAGGTGGTTCGGACGAACGTGACAAACTCTCTAACCTTATTGGCTTTCATCGGAATTAAGGGGGCATACCAAAGTATGCCACAACCATCTTTGCCCGGAGATAAGCGCTCTTTGTCATAGCTGTCTGCTGCTTTATGCCGCCAGTAGGCCAGTTTTAAAGCAACTCTGTTAGGTTTGCCTAACATAATCTCCTTACCTTTATCGAAGGAGCTAAGTTGTTCAGCTATCATGGTTAATGCTGGTACTTTGTTGATCAGCCAATCGGGTAAAAGACTGATGATTTTTTTGGGGATAACAATCGCAGGACTAGTTGAATAAATTCGCTTACAGGGGATTTGTTTAAATAGTGTATTAATTTCTTTTCTTACTACCTTAACAACGTTTTTGGTGCCGTAAATACTGCCGACAATTGTCCAACTCGGGGTTTTTAGTTGCTGTGAAAGTAGTTTAACATCATTATTTTCCATGACTTGGTGAGCGCCATTGCCTTTTGGATTTTTAGCAAACATAGATAACAATCTACGTTTATCCATTAAATTAATTGAGCCAACAATCCCTTCATAGTCTTGTAGTACCTGTCTAATCAACGGAATAACTTGTTCAAGTTGTGCATCATTTTCAATTTGAATAAAGAAAGAGGAAAAACCTGTTTTTCTTTTTGCTAAACGAATGGTCATTTGACTGACAATGCCAAAGTTAGACTGGGTAAACAGTCCTTCTAAATATGGACCAAGGCCCCACTTAAAGGTTTTATCTACGAAGCTATTTTCACTTGCATCTAACTCGTCAACAGCTGACTGGTAAGGTGTACCATTTGCCCAAAAACCTTTGATACTGTTTACTGCGGCGAAATGATCTGTATATGGGGTAATGCCGTAGCCTCGCTCCAGTGCATTAGCCAATATTGAGCAACTGGGGCCTGCGCCTGTAACCGGCACCATATAATCTTGGTTGTGCTGCTCTAAAAAATCATTCAACTGCTGTTGTGTGACTCCTGGCTCAATCGTTACTAGTCCTAATTGACTATCAAAGTGACTTATAATTGTTAATTTACTTAAATCGACAAGGATAATATTTTTAGTTAACCCCGCTGGTTGGCTCGTTCCGTAGCCCCAGTTATTACCAGTACTGATTGGATGCAGAGAAAAAGCAAGTTCATCATCGAGAGCGTATCGATTGGCTAAGTCTAGTAAGGCTTTAATCTCATTGCTTTGGCTTAAAGTAACCATGGCCATTAACTGGCGCTTCTTATCAGGAAAGTGTTGTAGTCCTTCAGTACCTTGTACCAAGCGGTCTAGTTTTTTTGACTCAAAGACTAAGCTTGAATCAGTTGAAAGGACATTTTGGATAAGGGATTTTAGTTGTTCTTGCATAAGAAGCTCTTAGCGGTAAACCGCAGGTATCAAGTTACTTTGGAGCTAACTTATCGAGTTGTGAGCAAATATCTTTTTCAATGGTGTTATATAGGCTCTTAAAACCAGGCGAAAGGTTCCTCATAAATATTTCAGGGTTGATGTAGTAGGGGGCTCGTAACCCATGGTAATCCACAGGCTCGCCAAGCTGCTGAAATGTTATTCCAATAAACTTCATGCTACGTGCAAGCCTTGGTTCCATCATCACGTAAACATGACGTATGCCGGTATTCATCCCCATTGTTGCGGCAGCCATATATAAACCAATAGCGATAAAAGGAAAGCAACGTAGCTCAGTTTCAGAGTAGCTTATTTCGCTGATAACCCCGGTTCCAGAGCCTTTGAAATGATCCGCTTTACGTCGACGAAAATCAGATTTAACTGCTAAACGAGATATTTCAGCAATTTCTGCACGGTTAAACCTTTCAGGGCTAAGATCTTCATTAGTAATTGAATCCATACAATATTTTTCAATGGGAAGTAATTGGTCAGGGCCACTTGAAGTAACCAACCTGACACAACTAGTAAATATCTCTGAAGGTTTATGTTTAATTAGCGAGAAAATTGATTGTTGATCAAACTCATCTGTCTCTTGACCGTCATCTCTGACATCTTCAAAGGCAAGCTCTTCACAATAAACATTGTGGCGAATCCTAAACGCTTCTTCTTTTAATGTCTGATCAACAGCAATATGTGGCTGTAGAAATTGAGTAAAGTGATCTGAAATGCTGTGCGCTTCTCTACTTGCCTTGGCGGAGGCAATCTTTTTGGTGATATCACCGATAACGGGTGTGCTTAGTAAACGCTGATTCCAGTTCATTCTTATTCCAAGATGAAAATATAAATAACTAGGCTAGCCTCAGTATAGCCGTTAACCTAGCATATCTGAAATTTGTGACACATTTATAACAATATTTCACTTAACTCGGGTTGGCTTAAAAAATCTTGCGGGCTTGCTGAGGCACCATAAGCACCTGATTGAAATACAACTATGTAATCGCCTAGAGCAGCTTTAGGCAATAAAACTTTATCCGCTAAAATATCTAGCGGAGTACATAATGGACCAACAATGTTAACTTGTTCGGTTGCTTTACCGTTTAATTTGTTACCAATGACAACTGGATAGTTCTTACGAATAACTTGACCAAAGTTACCTGAGTTGGCGAGGTGATGATGTAAGCCACCATCGCACACCAAATAATTAGTTCCGCGGGAAGCTTTTATATCAGTAACTTTACACACATAAATCCCTGCTTCAGCTACAAGGTAACGGCCTAACTCAATAATTAATTCTAAACCTTTCAAGCTGTCTTCATATTGCTTGATAAGGGTTTGAAGGTTTGTTGCTATTTTACTAACATCCAGTTTACCTTCATTTTTAAAGTAAGGTACGCCAAAGCCACCGCCGATATTAATATAATCAATTTTTTCTTCGGTAAATTGCGCTGTAAGTTCCAATAACTGCTTAGCTAAACAAAATGTTTGTTGTTGAGCTGAAATAATTGCCTCGGCGTTTAGGTTTTGAGAGCCGGTGAAAATATGAAAACCTCGAAGGTTAATCTCTGTTAAGGATAAGCGCTTAAGTACTTCAGGGATTTGCTCTTCGTCTATGCCAAAAGGTTTTGCTCCACCTGACATTTTCATGCCTGAAGATTTAAGTTCAAAAGTAGGGTTAACGCGAATAGCAATATCGGCTTTTAGATTTAGCTGTTTTGCGATGCGCACTACCTTTTCAATCTCCCCTTGAGACTCAACATGTAAAATAACCCCCGCAGTAATAGCTGACTCAATATCAGATTCAGACTTTCCGGGACCTGCAAAACTAATGTTTTGTACAGGCATACCAGCCTGTATAGCCAATAACATCTCTTTTCTTGAAGCGACATCAAAGCCAGATACTTGATCAGCTAACAACTGCACTAAACTTGGGTGTGGATTTGCCTTGATGGCATAATGCAAAGATATTTCATCAGGCAATATTGTTTTTAATTGGCAAACATTGTTAATGATTAATTGGCGATCGTAAGCATAAAAAGGTGTTCGAGTGACTAATTTTTCTATCTGGCTTAAGGTGTATTTACCTACTGTTAACTCTTGTCCCATAGCTGAAAAATCTTGTAATGATGTTTTCAAAGACGTTGTTGATTGATTCATAGTGCTACCGTTTTTATCGCTTATGTAAGATCGATTTCTTTATTGTACTTTAGGTTTAAGGCTTTAGTATCAAGCTTACCGTTGGCATTTTTAGGTAATGAAGTTAAGAACTTTATATCTCTAGGTATCATATAGTTTGGTAAGTTTATCTGGCAATGCCTAATAATTATTTTTTCTAAGTCTTTAGCGGGGACTGCTTGAGTTGCTTTGGCTGAACTAATAATGACTGCAGTTATGCTTTGGCCTAATTCTGTTGATGGGCTTGGAATAACGACAGCCTCATCTACTTGAGGCAAGCTCAACAATACCGATTCTACTTCTGTAGGACTCACTCTGTAGCCAGAGGTTTTAATCATGGCGTCTTTTCTGGAAACAAAATATAAAAAACCGTCTTTATCGCGTTTTACATAGTCACCGGAGTAAACGGCTAATGGTGATTTTTCAAGGTTATTTGCTTGCGCTGGAGTTACTCTAAACCTTTCGTGTGTCGCGGCTTTATTTTGCCAGTAACCGAGTGTGACTAAAGGCCCTACGTGAACTAACTCGCCAACTTCATCGTTATCACAAAGACTGCCATCTTCCCTCAGAACTAATATTTCAGCGTGTGGGATGGCCTTCCCCATAGAACTAGGCCTTTGATCAATTTCACTGGGCGATAAATAACTCGATCTAAAAGCCTCTGTTAAGCCATACATTAAAAAAGGCTTAGCTTTTGGCATTTTATCACGCAATGTTGCTAATGTGCTCAAGGGAAGAACACCGCCAGAGTTGGTAAAATAGCGCACGCTGTCTGCGCAATTCTCTGACCAAGTAACTTTACATAATTGCTGCCAAAGAGGTGGAACAGCGGCTAAGCCCGTTATTTGGTATTTGGCTATCGCCTTTATAACATCTTTAGCTAATAGATAATCAAGCAAGACGCATTTCGCTGCCACTAAAAAGCTACTGGTTAATTGATTTAGACCATAATCAAAACTTAAGGGTAATACACAAAGAATATTGTCTTTAGTATCTAAAGATAAGTATTGAGCGACTGATTTTGCCCCTAAGACAATATTTTTATGACTAAGCATAATGCCTTTAGGTTGACCAGTGCTTCCTGAAGTATATAAAATTGCGGCTAAATCATTCTCAGATATATCGAGATGAATATTTGAGTGAGTTTTATTATTGGTTAAAGATAGAAAGCTATCCCAGCTGTAGAGATTATGCTGACTAACGTCAACCAACTGCTGCTCACCACTATCAATGACTATGATGGTTTCGAGTGATGTGAATTCTGTTAAGTTAGACTGTAAAGCTTTTAACCTTGCACTATTGGTTATCAGTAGTTTTATTTGGCAATCATTTGCAAGGTACTGAACTTGTCGAGGCTTTAAAACAGGATTGATAGGAACAAACACTGCAGCAATTAATGAACAGGCAAACATACTCTGCACATTTTCTTGATTTTTAGCTAAATAAACGCCTATTCGATCACCTTGAACAATACCTAGTGAGCGATATGACTGTGCGACACTATTAATATTAGCATTAAGTTGTGCGTAGGTTACTTGGCTATGTTTTGTTTCAAGCGCTATCGCGGAAGGAGAGCGCTCAGCACTATGGCTAATTAGCTCATGAACAAAGGAAGTCATTTATCATCCTGAAAATTAAAGCTTTGATTGTTTGAACTTCGCTATTATGACTGCCAAAGCGCATTGTAGGCAAGTGACTGGGTAAATAAATAAGAGTTATTTAAAGGGAAATGTTTTTCATAAGCAGTTAATGTTTAGCGGCTTGTTTTATTTTGATTGGAATAACTTCCATAGCGGTATGAAAGCCTATCTTATAAAGCTGGTGTTTTTGCTCTTTAGTCATTTTAAAGTCAACAGCAGAGTGCTCGCCGATATTGATAACAATTGTGTTATGCCAAAAATTCTCATTGATATATTCCCGTGAAATTGTCGTCATAAAAGTGCGGATGAGCAAGGTGACATAATTAAAAATGGGAAAGAAACCTTTAACATTAAGTTGATCATATTCATGTTCACCCCGTAAACGAAAGCATAAAACAGGTGTGCCATGATGATCCCAGTCTCTATGTAATGCATCCTCAGACAATATACTGCCATCAACCATGATATGTTTACCAAAAGGCTTGAAGCTGAAAACAAGTGGTATTGACATGGAGAAGCGGACTGCTTGAGAGACTTTCATATCGGGCGTTAATTCAGCATCAAAAATAACTGGCTTACCGTTAGTGACATCCGTTGCCACGATATGCAGTTTTTTATTTAGTTCAGAGAAGGTTTTCCCTTGAAGGTGGTTATCTATCCACTGCTCGAAAGCGTCCCCTGAACTTAAGCCGCCATGACGAATAAGTTTAATTAATGAAAATTCACGAAATTGATTATAATTGGTTTGTAAAGCAATTTTTTTTATATCATTTAAAGGCAGTCCAGCAGCAAAAAAACTCGCAATAATACTTCCACCAGAAACGCCAACTAAGTCTTCAAACTCTATGTCTAAAAGTTCTAATGCTTTTAAGACGCCAAGGTGTGCTGGTAATCGAGTACCACCACCAGCAAAAATAGGTACTATAGCGTTATTCATTTAACCCCCTTAACTTCAAAGGATAGTGCTGAACTTTTAGCAGCGAGAAAATACTTTAGCCTTAATTATGAACAAAGTTCGCGATTTTGCGAAAAATCCCCATGATTGGTTGGTAATGAAAGCATTTTATTTGAGTCATTCTTTAAGGTACTCTTTGTGGGAGTAATTGTTTTTGATGACAGTTTGACCCCTTTATAATTGAGGATATTATGCGTAACTATTTACCAATATTATTAGTTTCTATTTTTCTTTTTAGTGTAACTAGCCGCGCTGATTTTGTTGATGTGGTTGCGAAGGTAAAGCCATCAGTGGTGGGCATTGGCATACATACGCCAACCAGTAGACCACAAAATATTTTACGAGGAACGGGCTTTGTTATTGGCAATGGTCAGTATGTTGTTACTAATGATCATGTGTTACCAACCATGTTAAATGAAAGCTTGTTGCAAAAAATGGCGGTTTTTATTGGTTCAGGCAAAAATGCCAAAGTCAGAGAAGCTGAAATTGTCGCCACTTCAAGTCTATATGATTTAGCTATCCTTAAAGTCTCAGGCCCTGCTTTACCGGCAATGACGTTGTCTTCAGGTCGTTTTATTGCTGACGGGGCTGATATTGCTTTTACTGGTTTTCCCATTGGTAGTGCACTTGGCTTATATCCTGTAACTCATAGAGGCATTATTGCTAGCTTAACGCCAACGGTTGTTCCTGCAGTTTCAGCAGAACAAATTAACCTAAAAATGTTAAAAAGAATGAAAAACCCTTATCTAGTCTATCAACTCGATGCGACGGCTTACCCAGGTAATAGCGGTAGTGCTATGTATGATAAAGAAACAGGTGAAGTAGTTGGCATCATTAATAAAGTCTTTGTGCAATCAACAAAAGAAGCGGTTATCAGTAATCCAAGTGGCATCACTTACGCAATACCGGTGAAATACTTACACCAAGTGATAAAAGAGCATAACCTGACAATCTAGTTAAAGCGTACTTTTATAAACCATATGTAAGTATGCGAGCCTTGTTAAAGCCTAAGCTTACTTAGCAAATAATGAACGCTAAATACTATTCAGTCACTGAGTGAGTGGGCAAATTGTTGTCTTTTGCTTGATATAGACTCGATAAAGGCACAAGTTCAATATTGTGTGACTTTAATGTCGGAATTAATTTACTTAATATTGCCACCGTTTCTGGGTGGGGGTGTGCAATGGCAATGGCTGTTTGATATTTTTGTGCGGCATTAATCAATTGGAGAAATTGTTTACTAATATATTCATCATTTAGTTCGTTATCTAAGAACACTTGTCGTGATTTAACCGGTACTCCGTAATCAAGGGCTGCTTGCTTTGCTTTTGAATGTGGGCTGGTTTTACTATCTAAAAAAAGCAGGTTGTTGTCTTTTAAAAAAGACATAGTCCACGCCATAGGTTGGTATAGCTGTGTTAAATAACTCCCCATATGGTTATTGATACCAATAGCAAAGGGTATCTCAGCAAAAGACTTTGCCAAGCTTTGATTAAAAGCAGCTTTATTCATTGAGCTAGTTAGCGCTCCGGGGCCTAATCTCTTTCGATTCTCTGACTCCATTGGAATATGAATTAACACATCATGATTTTCACTGTTAGCAATAACGGCTAGTTTTTTACCATAGGTAGTGTGCGGTAAAAAGGCGTAGGTAACTGCCCCCGGCAAAGCAAGCGCATGCTTATCTGTGTAACGATAACCCATATCATCAATAACAATGGCAACTTGCTTGGTATTCGCTTGCGCGTTATTAAGTATGAAAGAGCAGGTAATCAGTGCGGGCAATGATAAATGTAATAAAATTTTCAGGAGAGTATTTAGCACAGATAAATGTATTTCTTATTGATTTTGTTAGTTAAGCCTAGCAGCTTTTTTAGCAAAAATATTATCATTTTGCAAAAGTAATGAAGATATATTTAACGACACCAAAGTTTGGGATTTAACGCTTTACCTTGATGACGAATTTCAAAATACAACCCAGATTGCTCTTGGCCACCACTTTGTCCTACCAAAGCGATAGGCTCACCAGTTTCTACACGATCGCCAACAGATTTTAATAGCGTTTGATTGTGAGCGTATAAACTCATATAACCATTACCGTGATCAATAACTGTTAATAAACCATAGCCTTTAAGCCAATCTGAAAAAAGTACCGTACCGTTGTGAATGGTATGTACTTGACGACTTATTGGTGCGGCAATAAGCACGCCTTTCCACTTTAAATAACCTTGTTTACGAGTACCAAAACGATGCAGCATACGTCCTTTTACCGGCCATGAGAGCTTACGTTTTAGTTTGCTTAACCCGGTTAAGTCAATTTCAGCTTGTAAGATGGCAGCAAGTTTTGCTAATGCTTGATTTAAGTTGTTCTCTTCAGCTTTTAGTTTGCTTAACTGTTGTTGGCTTGAAAGTAATTTTCGACTAAGTTTAGCTAGCGTTTTACTTCGCTCAGCCTTGGTTGCTTTCAACTGATTAGCTTGAGCCACTTGCTCGGTTTTTAATTGCTTTAATTGCTCTATTTGCGCTTGATGTTCAGTGCTTACTTCTAAAAGTTGGGCAATGGTCGCTTGAAAGCTATCAATTTCTTTAGTTCTTGCTTGGTTTAAATATTGATAATAACTGATAGTGCGTTGAATTTTTTCACTTTGATCTTGGTTTAATAATAGCTTTAAGTAGTCGTGTTGCCCTGTGGTATAGGCAGACCTGAGTTGCTGAGCTAATAAACGTTCTTGTCTTTGTTTAGCAATAGTAAGTTGCTGTTTTTCCTTGGCTAGTTCAGCAATTTTAGCGCTGGTATCTTTTAGTGATGACTCAAGGTTGTTGATTGCTTTTGCCACTTTGGCGATAGCTAAATCATCATTCTTTAGCTTTTTTTCTAAAGTGCTTCTTTGCTTGTTGGTATCAAATATATTTGATTCTTGCTTTGCGATAGCTTTTTGTACGTCACTGAGTTTGGCACGACTTTTTTCTTGTGCTTTTTCATTGCTATTACTTTGCGCCGCTTGCAGGGGGGAAGTGAGTAGCAAGCTTAAGGTAATTAAGCTTGCTATAGCGAAAAGAAAGGGCTGCTTAAGTGATAAATAAGTGTGGATAAACAATCTCATAGTAAAAAAATGGCAATGAATCAAAAGCCAATATATCACTTAGTTTGTTGATTTAAAATATTAAGTTAATTTCATTAAAACAGAGCCGGTCATTTCTTCAGGTTGCTCCATTCCCATTAAATGCAAAACACTTGGCGATATATCACTTAAGGTTCCCGATGCTGCGGGTACGGCATTTCGACCAACATAAATTAGCGGTACTGGTTCGCAAGTGTGCGCAGTATGTGCTTGACCAGAAACGCTATCTTGCATTTGCTCTGCATTACCGTGATCAGCGGTAATTAGACATTCGCCGCCATTTGCTTGTAATGCATCAACCACTCGTCCAATACAAGTATCAACTGCCTCACACGCTTTAACGGCTGCTTCAAAGCTTCCAGTGTGACCAACCATATCTCCGTTAGGGTAATTACAAACAATAAAGTCATATTGGCCACTTTCGATAGCACCAATGAGTTTATCGGTAAGTAGGGTAGAGTTCATCTCAGGTTGCAGATCGTAGGTTGCTACATCAGGAGAAGGAATTAGAATTCTTTCTTCACCAGCAAAAGTATCTTCTTTGCCACCGCTAAAGAAGAACGTAACATGGGCATACTTTTCTGTTTCAGAAATACGTAATTGGGTTTTATTGTGTTTAGCTAACCATTCGCCCATCACATTATTTAGTGCTTCAGGCGCAAAGGCTGATGGAGCGTTAATATCTGCTGAGTATTGAGTTAGCATTACAAACTCACTAATTGCAGGAGTATGCTTGCGGTTGAAGCCTGCAAAGTCGCTTTCAGTAAAACAGCGACTAAATTGACGCGCTCTATCTGCTCTAAAGTTCATGAAAATTAACGCATCGCCATCGTTAACTGTGATTGATTCACCATTAGGCTTTGAAATGGCACTTGCCGCAACAAACTCATCATTTTCGTCTCGTGCATACGCTGCTGAAAGTGCATCAAGGGCATTATCATAGGTATGCTTTCCTTGGCCACTAACCATTAAGTTATAAGCGGCTTCAACACGATCCCAACGTTGATCTCTATCCATCGCATAATAGCGACCAATGACAGAAGCAATTTGTCCTTCGCTCTCGTTATCTGAAAACAATTGCTCAAATTTTTCTTGCGCTTTTTTCAGTGAGGCTTCTGCACTTCGTGGCGGTGTGTCTCTACCATCTAAGAAAGCGTGTAAATAAACTTTTTTTGCACCACGATCTTTGGCAAGCTCAATCATAGATAAAATATGATCTTCATGACTATGAACGCCACCAGGGGAAAGCAAACCAAAAATATGCACCGCATCATTAGTTGAAGCTGCTTTATCAACGGCTTCACATAACGTTGGGTTGTTAACAAACTCGCCATCCGCTATTGATTTTGTGATACGGGTAAAATCTTGGTAAACAACTCGACCAGCACCTAAATTAACATGACCAACTTCTGAGTTGCCCATTTGTCCGTCAGGTAAGCCTACCGCCATGCCTGACGTATCAATTAGCATATTAGGGTAGCTAGCTGTTAAATTATCTAAGACTGGTGTGTTTGCTTGATGTATTGCATTGGAGCTAGTCTCTTCTCTATATCCCCAACCATCTAAAATCATCAGTACGGTAGATTTTTTATTCGCCATTTTGTTCCCCATTTAATTAGTGCTAACTATGTTGAGTCTTACTTTTGGGCACGTATTGTACACCCTCAGAAAGTGTTATTCACTAAGGATTTACTATAGAAATGTTCCAATACAACTTACTAATTTCTAACAAGCGGTATATGCTCGCAATTTTAAGAGGTTTGCGTATAATGTGCCGATTCGAAATTTGATAAAAATGGTCTTTATTTATGGAACAATTACTAACTTTTGCTGGTAATAACGGCATGTTAAGTGCAATTTGGGTTGCGCTTGTTGTGATGATTATCGTTACAACAATTAAAATGAAAATGTCACCGGTTAAGCAAATCAGTACACAAGATTTGACTTTTTTGATGAATAGAGAGGAAGGTGTTGCCCTTGATATTCGAAAAGAAAAAGATTTTAAATCAGGTCATATCCTCGATTCAATCAACCTATCTAGCGAAAAAATTAATAATAATGGCCTAACTAGTCTTGAAAAGCATAAAGATAAACCCATCATTGTAGTATGTTATACCGGAATGACTGCTGCTCAAATTGGCAGCAAACTTTCTAAGGAAGGCTTTAGTAAGGTAAGCATTCTTAAAGGTGGTATGAGTAGTTGGACTAGTGCAGGCTTACCTGTTGCAAAATAAAATTTATTGTAGATATTGTTATTGCTTTAAGGAGTAGGTGTTTGTTAAATATAGATATATATACTAAGGCGTACTGTCCTTATTGTACTCACGCACTTGCTTTATTAAAGAGTAAGCAAGTTGAGTTTACTGAAATAAAAATTGATGGTGATATGACTAAGCGTAGCGCCATGATTGAGCGTAGCAACGGTGGTTCTACCGTGCCACAAATATTTATTAATGACCTTCATGTCGGTGGTTGTGACCAATTGGTTGCCCTAGAAATGAATGGTCAGCTAGATGCGTTATTAGAAAAAGAAAGCGCATAAGCTTAATTTAAAAGTTACTTTAAAGGAGCCCCACATGGCTGATGAAAACCAAGTAGAGAATAGCGAAGCAGCACAACAAAACTCACCAGAATTTGCCATTCAACGTATTTACACCAAAGATGTTTCTTTTGAGACGCCTAATTCACCGGCTGTATTTCAATTAGATTGGAAACCAGAAATCAAATTAGATCTTGATACGCGTTCTACTAAACTAGCTGATAATACTTATGAAGTAATTTTATCAGTAACCGTTACTGCAACAGTTGAAGGCCAAACAGCCTTTTTAGCTGAAGTGCAACAAGCGGGTATCTTTACTATCGGTAACTTACCTGAAGAGCAATTAGCACACACTATCGGTGCTTTCTGTCCGACGACATTGTTCCCATACGCTCGTGAAACTGTAGCTAGTCTAGTAAACCGTGGTTCTTTCCCACAATTTAACTTAACACCTGTTAACTTTGAAGGTTTATATGCTTCTTACGTTCAACAGCGTGCAGCGCAAGAAAACGCTCCACAAAGTACAGAAACGCACTAGTATTTTTTCTAATTTTTACTCAAAAGTAAGGTTTTTATGACTTTAGCTGCAAAAATAACCGTCCTTGGAGCTGGCTCATATGGCACAGCTCTGGCTATTTGCTTAGCCAGAAATGGCCATGAAACTTTGCTTTGGGGTCGAGATAGTGATCATGTAGATACTATGACGAGTGAAAGGGAAAACAGTAAGTATCTTTCTGGCTGTCCCTTTCCTGAAACACTGAGCCTTGAAGCTGATTTAGCATCTGCGGTTAAAGCAAGTGACAATATTTTAGTTGTCGTGCCAAGTCATGCTTTTGCTGACATGCTTAATCAAATTAAGCCAATGTTAACGGCAAATGCAAAAATTGCGTGGGCAACTAAAGGCTTAGATCCCCAGACCGGTGATTTATTGCAAAACGTTGCCAGAACTGTACTTGGTAATGAGATGCCTCTAGCCGTCTTGTCAGGGCCTACTTTTGCTAAAGAAATGGCTTCAGGTTTACCTACTGCTATTTCTTTATCTTCAGAAGATGATGCGTTTGTTGATGAACTATCAGACTTATTACACTGTGAAAAACTGTTTAGGGTTTACCCTAATAAAGACTTTATTGGTGTTCAGCTTGGTGGAGCGGTTAAAAACGTTATTGCCATTGCAGCAGGTATCGCTGATGGTATTGGTTTTGGTGCCAACGCGCGTACTGCATTAATCACCCGTGGTTTAGCTGAGATGACGCGCTTAGGTCTGGCGTTAAACGCTGAGCCTGCAACATTTATGGGCATGGCTGGTTTAGGTGATTTAGTGCTTACTTGTACGGATAACCAATCTAGAAACCGACGCTTTGGCTTAGCTTTAGGCCAAGGTAGTGAAGTAGAACAAGCTATCACTGATATTGGTCAAGTGGTAGAAGGCTACCGAAACACTAAAGAAGTTCACATGCTTGCGCAAAGACATAATGTTGAAATGCCTATTGTTGAGCAGGTATATCAAGTCCTTTATTGCGGAAAAAATGCTAAATTAGCAGCTGCTGATTTACTTTCTCGCGATAGAAAATTCGAATAATTAAGTTCACTGTAAGCCTTGGTGACTCTATAGCTTACAGTGCTTTATTTGTTTTAAACAGCGTTAGGGAAGCCTAACTGACGCCACGCATCGTAAACGATAACTGCGGTTGCATTAGATAAGTTCATACTACGACTACCCTCTAGCATTGGGATCCTCAGTTTATTTTCATCTGGTATTTGAACTCTTACCTCTTCTGGTAATCCTGCAGTCTCAGAGCCAAACAATAAATAGTCTCCTGCTTGAAAGCTTACATCGCCATAAAAATTATTTGTTTTAGTGGTGATTGCTAACACACGTTTCGGCTGTTCTTTTTCAATAAACGCATCAAAACTCCCATGACGTTGCACCGCGGCGAACTCATGATAGTCGAGTCCTGCTCGACGTAACTTTTTATCATCTAAATCAAAGCCTAGTGGTTCAATTAGGTGTAATCTAAAGCCTGAGTTTGCACATAAACGTATAATATTGCCAGTATTTGGCGGGATTTGCGGTTGAAAAAGGACAACATCTAGCATAACAATCATCATGTAATAAAATTTTTGTTATTATAACGAGTAATAGCTTTCAGATCTTAATTTTTCTTCAAGGATAGCTTATGAAAAATAATTCAATTTCCTCAGACGATTATGCTTTTTGGGTACGCTTAGCAGCCATTTTGTCTAGTTCAACAGCGTTAGTTCTTGTTGTGATAAAGATTTATGCATGGTTAGTGACTGACTCGAGCGCTATGTTAGCTTCTACCACAGACTCTGTTTTAGATTTGTTTGCCTCTATCATGAGCATTGTTATTTTACGGTTTGCATTAGCACCTGCAGATAAAGAACACTCCTTTGGTCATGGAAAGGCGGAAAGTTTAGCTGGATTAGTGCAAGCCTCCTTTGTGTTGGGATCAGCTATATTGTTAATTTTTAGTGGTGTCTCTCGAGTACTTAACCCACAAGCTATTGTGCAAAGTGAAGTCGCTATTTGGGTGACTATTATAGCCATTGCACTGACGCTGATGTTAGTTGCATTTCAACGCTATGTGATTAAACGTACGGGTTCAATCATCATTAGTGGTGATGCCTTGCATTACCAGTCAGATTTACTGCTTAATCTAGGTGTTTTAGCGGCGATTGTTTTAAGTCAGGGGTACTGGTTACAGGCAGATGGTGTCTTTACTATTTTGGTGGCTTTATATTTAATTGTCGGAGCTGGGCAAATTATCATGCAAAGTGTTTCGCAGCTAATGGATAGTGAATTGAGTGATGAAGAATTGGCGCAAATTAAATCGTGTGTTCTAGCTCATGAACAAGCCTTAGGCATTCATGAATTACGAACAAGGCAGTCGGGTGCGCAACGATTCGTACAATTTCATTTAGAGCTTAACGATGATTTATCGCTTTTTGAAGCGCATAGCATAGGCGATCAAATTGAAGCTAAAATATGCAAGCAATTTGCTCCTTGTGAGGTTTTTATTCACCATGATCCAAGCTCTGTTGTTAACAATGAGCTTAAAAAGAGTGACTCGAAGTAGAGTACTCAAGTGGAAAAGGTTGTCGGGTTGATAAATGACAACGCTTTAGTTATTAATGAGCTTTAAACCAAGCGAGTACCTGGGCTAGAGCTGCGTCTCTGTAGTTATCTAGTTCAAAGAATAATTCGTGATAGGCACCATCAATTTTGACGGGTTTACCATCTGGACAAGAATGTGGATGTGCACGGTGTAATTGTTGACAAAAATCATCCTGTGCTTGTAAGGATACTACACTGTCACTTCCTGCTTGCAGCAATAATAATGGTGTTGTTAACAGCGATATTTTGCTAAATATTTCTTGTTGTGCAGCGATACTTTCAAGAAGCCAGTGACCTGTTACTCCGCCTAGCTGGATATGGTTGTTGTTTTCATATAACTGATAAAAGCTTTGATATCTTTTTGGGCAATGACTCAATCTATTATTTTCAAAGCTAATAGCCTGATAGTCACTCTGACCGAAAAAATACCAAGGTGTTTTGCTAACTAAGCTATTGAGTTTTTGCTGACTGCTTACTAACAACCGCGCTACTGGTTCTGGCAAAGTCCCAGAATTAAACCCTAACATAGGCGATGATATTACAGCTGCTTTAATGGCTTCTGGTGCATCTTGCATCAAGCGTGTTGCGATTGCTCCACCCATAGAATGAGCGAGCAGGTAAGGTTTAACTGAACTGTGGCGAGTAACAACGCGCTCAACAAAATATCTTAAATCAGCGACGTAATCTTGAAAGTGTTTAACATAGCCTTTATTTTTATGGTCGAGAAGTCTGCCAGAAAGCCCTTGACCACGATGATCTATGATGAAAATGCTATAGCCTTGTTGATATAGCTCAAAGGCTAACTCTTGATACTTTAGGTAACTTTCACTTCTCCCTGGGACAACAACAATACTAGGGGCGTCAATAAACGCTTGGTTAAAAGCAGTAAAGTGAATTTCTACTCTATCAACTCCTTGAAAGGAGTCAAAAATTCCTTGTTGCCAAAACGTACTAAGTTGAAGTGTCTTTGTGGTTTCCATTGAAATTTTCTGGTTTCTTTAGGTCGGTTAGCTAATATTTATACAGTTTGCAGTGACTAGATTAGAAAGTATATAAAAGCTTAGGCTTGAAGGCTGAAAGAAAATATTTTTGACATTTTACTTTCTACTTTGCGGTTGTTAATTGTCGCAGGGCTAAAACGCCATTTACGCATTGCAGAACGTATAGCTGATTTAAAGTAGATTAATTTACTTTGCTGAGCAAAATTTAAGTCTTTAATCTTACCTTCTCTATCAATAGTAAAGTCTACTTTCACTTCCATCTCAATACCACGACGTTTAGCTAAAGTTGGGTAAACAGGACTAATTGAGTTAAGTAGTTTAGCTTCAAGAGCCACAGGCTGAGTCTGGGGTATATTTGCTGGTGAATTACTTTGTTGTAATGCGTCAGCTTGGATAGCCGCTTTATTAATTTTATACGATGTTTGATATAGCTCGTTAGGCATTGCTAGATCATTTATTTCTTGGCGATAAGAAACTTGTCTGTAAGGTTCTACTTTAATGTTTAACGCTGTAAGTGTCATAGTTGAAGGCTTAGTGCTTTCTATTAACTCGAATCGCTCGTTAACATCACTGACTTTAGCTTTAGTGATATTGTTTGGTAGTTGTGCTTGTATTGAAGCCATTGCCGTTTCTAAAGATTGAGATATTCTTTTATCTTTAGTAGGAGCAGCTGACTCAGCAAAGTTATTGTTGTTAATGTTTAGTACTGATGCTTTTTGTTGTTCAGTTGGCTCAATAGGTCTGGTACTTGCTAAGATAGTTTTTTTGCTAGTGTTAGCCTTGCTTTGGCTATCAATAGAAGTGGGGCTATTAATTTTTTCTTTTAGCGGAGAACTAGCAGCTATATTGTTCACTTTATCCGTGGTTTTTTGAATGTTAGCAACAACAGGAACAGTATCTTGAGTGGCAGAATCATTATTAGCTAGTACCGGGTTTAAAGGGACAACTGATAATGGCTGTTCGCTTCTACTTTTTGGACTAAGTAAGTATTTAGCTATTGAATCATTAGGCACTCTGTCATCTACGCTTGCACTAATAGTTGCAGGTGTCTGGTTTAATTGAAAGCTCGTTTTGCTTAAGGATTGGGCATCTTGCCATGGGAATTTATTATTAAGTTGTTGAGCGAATGGCATAGTAAGCACTTGGTTTATACTTAGTAACGATAAGGCTAACAGTAAACTTACCGCGGCTAAAAATTTACTAGTGTGATTTGTTGGCGCGCAGTGGTGATCAACTAGTCGAAGCACTCGAGTTTTTAAATCGCCTCCTGAAGCGGCCATTGCCATGGTTGGTATCGTGTGAAAATGAGGCTTAGCACATAGGGAAGCCGTATCTGTCAAAGTGTGGGCATAAGCTATAGCATCTCCACAATGTTGCACAGCGATATCGTCACTACAGTACTCTCGCTCATTACGCATTTGCTTGCCGACCCAGTGCACACATGGATGGAAGAAGAATAACAGCTCAACTAATGTCTGCAAGAAGTTAACTAAATAGTCATGGCGGCGAATGTGTGCTAATTCATGTAAAATAAGCATCTCTAATTGAGCTGAGTCTAGGCCTGTAACCATACTTGCCGGAAGTAGCACTACTGGCTTTAACCAGCCAATAGCCATTGGCACTTCGGCTTTTAAAGAAATAAGTAATCTTGGTGCTTTCTTTAAGTGGATTTGTTTTGCTAATTCATTGAAGCGTACTAATAACTCTGAGGAAGGAGCTATACTAGAGTGTGTAGGTAAGTTATTTACATTTCGTATTTCAATCAGTAGTTTACTAGCGAGAATAGTGATGGTGGCAAGCCATAATAAAGCAAGGTAAGGTAATGAATAAGCAAGGATTGACGGTAAAAGCTCTTGATAGCTTAATAACGCATTTTGTTGGGTCAACTCATTAACTAAACTGGTTAATGGAATAGGACTTAGGTTACTACTAATACCAGAGCCAGAATCAGGGTAAACCATTATAAATGTAAAAAGGGCAAGCGTAGCGTTACTGAGCATTGCAACTGTTGCTAATCCATAACGGAGTTTTGATTTATTTTTATCAACAATAGATAACACTGACTTTAAAATAAGCGCCACCAGAATACCCTGCCACAAGAAGTGCACTAAGGTAAGCGATAAGCTATATAAAAAAGGGCTGTTAAATAATTGTTCAATCATAGGTGGTGTTATAAAAAGCTATTTTTCTAAAGAGTTTAATAACTGACGTATGTCATTAATTTCTTGGTCGCTAGTGGAGTCATCAATTGCGCGCATCACTAACTTGGAAGTTGAACCACCAAATGCTTTACCAATAAGGTCTTTAATCAAAGATGACTGTGTTTGTGTTTGACTATAAGCAGCAGCGTAAACATGCGCGCGGTTACTTTCATCACGAATAACCAGAGACTTCTCATGCATTATTTGTAATATCTTTAATACAGTAGTGTAGCCTGTTTTTTGTGTCGTGCTTACTACTTCATGAATTTGTCTTACGGTTGCAGGGCCCATGTTCCAAAGAACATTTAGTAATGTCAGCTCTGCCTCTGTAGGCTTTACTGAAGAGTTTTCATGCGCCATGTACATATCCTTTATTTCATCAATTTAGTTATGCTAGTTGTTTTTATTTAAGCTAGGGCTAGATACGAATAAGGTCGTATTTTGTCCTAGCTTATATTGAGTACACTAAATGAGCAACTACTTTGTTAATAGATGTTATTATTGAGTAAATACTCTATGAACTTGATTTGCTAACAGTGGCATATAGCTCACCTAAGCGGGTAACTGTTTCAGGTCCAGCGTCTGGAGCAAATTCTTCAAGCATGTTTGGTGCAAAAGCACTGACAACGGTAGATCCAAGTTTAAAGCGGCCCATTTCATCGCCTTTGGCAAAATGAATAGCATCATCACCATCTTTAGGGTATTGCCATCTGAAAATATCTTTGCCAGCCGGTGGTGTGATAGTACCTGCCCAAGTAGTTTCTATACTTGCTACTATGGTTGCACCTACAAGCACCATAGCGAGTTCGCCATGCTCAGTATCAAAAATGGCAACTACGCGTTCATTTCTTGCAAATAAGTCAGGGACATTTTGCGCGGTTAATGGGTTAACTGAAAATAATTCGCCAGGTACATAAATCATTTCACGTAAGGTTGCAGCCATTGGCATATGTATGCGGTGATAATCTTTTGGTGCAAGGTATATGCATGAGAACTTTCCACCATGAAATGGTGTGGCTGTATTCTCGTCTCCACCTAGTAAAGACGTTAGACTATAATTAAAGCCCTTCGCTTGGATAAGTTGGCCGTCAACTATGTCACCCTGTTGACTGATAGCACCATCTACTGGGTAACACAGTGCTGCATCATTATCATCAATGGTACGCGCACCTTCTTCAAGCTCACGGGTAAAGAAATCATTGAAGGTATCAAAATCACTGGCATTTTTAAGCTTTGCCTCACCCATGTTGATGCCATAAGCTTTAATAAACATGCTAATACACTTTGTCGTCAACCAACCCATTTTGGCTGCTGCTAGTTTTCCTACCAACCTTGAAATTGCGTGTTTTGGCATTATGTATTGCAGGGCTATTTTGATTGTATCGCTAAGGTTATTTTTTGAAGACACTCTTTTTTCCTTAATCATTAAAGCGTGAAGTTAATTTATTGTCGTTTAAGCTTGCTAATATTCGTTGAAAACTAGCTAAGCGAAGGGGATTTATTTTGTTGTCTTTCCCTGCTGCAACGAGCGCGCAGCCAGGATCAGATTGGTGTTTACAATCTCTGAATTTGCATAAACCTAAGTAGTCAGAAAACTCAACAAAGCCATGGCAAACTTGCTCAGGCGTTAAGTGCCATAAACCAAATTCTCTAATTCCAGGTGAATCAATTAAATCTCCGCCATCGTTAAAATGATATAAACGAGCAACAGTTGTTGTATGTTGTCCCAAGCCTGAGTTTTCAGAGACTTCTTGGGTTAATAGCCCTAATTCAGGCATTAAAGAGTTAACTAAGGTAGACTTGCCAACTCCTGATTGCCCAACAAAAATACTGGTATGCTGGGAAAGTTGCAGCTTAAGCTCACTGATGCCATCTTTAGACTTACTACTGGCGAAAAGCACTTGATAGCCAATGTCACGGTAGATTTTCAACTGGTCGTCTATAACCTGTTTTTCTTGCGCTGAAATGCTATCAAGTAAATCAGTTTTATTGAGCACAATAACAGGGGTTATACCGGTTTGTTCGGCAGCAACCAAGTAGCGATCGATAATATCACTATTAAAAACCGGTAAAACAGAAGAGACAATTAGTATCTGGGATATATTTGCCGCAATTGGTTTAACGCCGTCATAAACGTCTGGGCGACTTAATACTGAGTCACGCTCATGTACCGCTTCAATGATGCCTGTAATACTATGTTGAGTTTCTTTTCCTTGACGCCACAGCACTTGATCACCACAGACTAAGGAGCTGATTGAGCGACGTAAATTACAACGAAAGATGTCACCATGGCTGTCTTCAACATCAGCATGCTGACCAAAACGGCTAATGATAACTCCATGTTGTGGAGTACCTAAGTCATCGTCGAGCCATTGGATCTTGTCTTTATTTTTACTGCCTTTAGTTTGCAGTTTTTTATCATGATTGGCTTTGATGCGTCTCTGCTGACCTTTAGTCAGTTTCTTTGCTTTAGCCATGAGAATTATTCATACGATTTAATTTGATCCAACTGAGTTCTGGCGTATTATACTAACAATTGTATATGAATGCTTGTGCATTTTTTAAGGGAAGTTTATGACGGGTAATGACAGTAATTTAATTTGGCTTGATCTAGAAATGACAGGGTTAGAACCTGAAGAAGATGTGATTTTAGAAATAGCTATTATCATCACAGATAGTCATTTAAACATTTTAGCGCAAGGGCCGGTTTTTGCCATTCATCAAGCTGATAACGTATTAGATAATATGAATCCTTGGTGTATTGAACATCACGGAAAATCAGGACTTACTCAAAGGTGTCGTGACAGTGAGGTTAGCTTGGCTCAAGCAACCGAACAAAGTTTAGCATTTATACAAGCGTGGGTTCCGCAAGGTAAATCGCCTATGTGTGGTAATAGCATAGGTCAAGATAGACGCTTTATTAATAAATACATGCCTACTTTTGAAGAACACTTCCATTATAGAAACCTCGATGTAAGTACGATAAAGGAATTAGCAAGACGTTGGAAGCCTGAAGTTTTAGATTCCGTAAAGAAAACAGGGGCACATTTGGCACTTGATGATATCAAAGAGTCAATTGCTGAGTTGAAAGTTTACCGAGAGCTTTTCTTTAAGCTTTAACAATTCCCATACAAAAATCTAAGGCACAAGCGCAGCTAAAGCGTTATTATTGTGCCACCTTCCTTATTGAACCATGCTAATGAAAATTCTAATTACACTGCTAACCATTTTTGCCATTAACCTAAGTTTGGCGAGCTCCTCATATGCTAATGAAGCAGCCAAAAACAGTGCTGAGGATGAAAAGCTAGCTGCGCTTATCCATGTTCATGAAGAATTTTATCTTAAATCAAGCCCGTTTAATCAACCTCAGATTGCAGGTAATAATGCTAAATTACCTGATCTATCTGCAAACACTTTGCAAAAGCAATATCAGCAGCGGTTAAAGATATACCAACAACTTATGAAGTTGAGTCCTGATAAGCTATCACAAGAAAATCAAATTAATTTATCTGTATTGAGCTATAGCTTAAAGAACCAGCTAGACCACTATACCAACAAAGAACATTACATGCCGCTTACTGCAGAATCAGGCTTTCATGTTTGGATTGCTAATATTGCTAAGCGTTCAGAGTTTAAAACTGTTGAAGATTACCAAGATTACTTGGCTCGTTTAGCGGCGCTGCCAAAATACTTTGCTCAGCAAACTCAATGGATGAAGCTAGGATTAGAGAGTGGTATTAGCCAACCAAAAATTGTTTTAAAAGGCTTTGAGCAATCAATTTTAGCTTTCATCAAAGAAGATGTTAGTCAAAGTGGCTATTACCAACCGTTTAAAAATATGTCTGCATATATCAGTGAGTCTAATCAGCAGAGCCTACAGAAAAAAGCAAAGTCAGTTATCAGTAATAAAGTCATGCCAGCCTATCAAGCTTATTACGACTTTATGGTAAACGAGTACCAACCTAATGCTCGTGATAATATTGCTGCTAATTCTTTACCTAATGGAGATGCCTATTATCAAAATAGACTAGAACACTACACTACATTGCCGTTAACTGCCCAGCAGGTTCATCAGCGTGGTCTTGCCGAAGTAAAGCGTATTAGAGCTGAGATGGCAGAGATCATAACTCAAGTAAAATTTGATGGTAGCTTTAGTGACTTTATCCAATTTTTAAGAACAGATAAGCAGTTTTACGCAGAAACTCCGACAGCGCTATTAAAAGAGGCATCATTTATTGCCAAACAGATGGATGCTAAGCTCCCTAAGTTATTCAAAACCCTACCAAGAACACCTTATGGCGTTATGGCTGTACCCGAAAACATCGCACCTAAATACACTACTGGTCGTTATGCTGGCTCTTCAAGAGACGATGAGCCGGGTAATTATTGGGTTAATACTTATCGACTAGATCGTCGTCCATTATATGTGTTAACGGCACTTACCTTACACGAGGCAGTTCCGGGTCATCATCTACAAATATCTTTAGCCAAAGAAATGAAAAACGTTGCTAAGTTTAGGAATCGTACTTATATCTCAGCTTTTGGTGAAGGCTGGGGGCTTTATTCAGAATACTTGGGTATTGAAGCTGGCATGTATGAAGACCCATACCATAATTTTGGTCGTTTAACCTATGAAATGTGGCGAGCTTGTCGCTTGGTTGTTGACACCGGAATGCACTCTCAGGGCTGGAGTAGAGCAAAAGCAATGGACTTCTTAGCAAGTAACACTGCCTTATCGCTACATAATGTTAAAACTGAAATAGATCGTTATATTTCATGGCCAGGACAAGCCTTGTCTTACAAAATGGGCGAGCTGACTATTAAACGCTTGCGCAATCAAGCAGAGCAAGCATTAGGGAAAGACTTTGATTTAAGAGAATTTCATGATCAAGTGCTCAAACAAGGCTCGATGCCTTTATCAATGTTAGAGCAAATAATTACTCAGTATATTATTGAACAAAAGAAAGTTCACCAACAAAAAGCTTAGTACATTAATTTGGCATTGAGCCTAACAAAACCAATCAATGTTAGGTTCAGTGTCGAGAGTATACAGGTTCTTTAGCATATTGCTTTGAGACAAACTTATTGAAAGAGTTAAGTCGATTAAAAAGAAGAAAGGAAAGGGGGCACGCAAAGAAAACGGAAGAAACAGATAGTAGATTATCGGATTAAGATAAGCCCCCACTATATCTAACTCGGCAGTCCCGCTATCATAGGTTTCCCTTTAGACCGGTAACTTTGCGTCTCTAACTTTCATTAGATTTGCCCTTATCAAGCTTAGAAGCTCAATCGTCATCATTATAGGATAAAATTTATAAATGTAAACATAAAAGGCTACTTTTGTTTTGCTTTATAGGGTACAAGTAGTGCTGAATTATATTTATCATAACGTTTATTATTTACTAACAGCAAAGCTAAGCATGCATTACAAAGGTTATTTCTTATGAAAGGAGTGTTGAAGTTATTAGTCATCCTATATTTTTCACTCTTTAACACAGTGTCTTATGGGGCGTCAGAACTCGCTGAGTTAAGTAATCAGGTTCAACAACTGCTAAAAGTTGATCGGGAATTAGTCAATGCAGAAGTGGTTGAGCAACTATCCGAAAAAGTGCTAGTTAATCAACAGCATTTTTCTAATGATATTCTTGCCAAAATATTTTTACTCTCCGCTAATGTTGCAAGTAATCAAAGTGATGTTAATAAGGTTCTTCACTATGCTAAAAAAGGATTAGCAGCAAATACTTTAGATAAGAAAACTAAACTGTTATTGACCTTACGACAGGCTGAAGCTCATATAATAAAAAAAGAATTCAAACAACTTTTAGCGCTGACAGAAAGTGCTATTGAAATCAGTAACCGTATTGATAGCGATAAGTACCACCTACTCGCTTTGAGTTATCGAAGCGTTGCATTTGCCGTGCTAGGGTTGCACCAATATGCTTTAGCAGACTTGCAGCAAGTTGAGGCTGGCATTAGTGACAGTAAGCTGGCTGAACACATAGAGTTATTAACTGTTTTAGCGTTAGCCTATCATCATTTAGGTGACCACCTTACATCTAAAACAATGCAGTTAAGAATATTGAAGTTAAGGTTTGAAATGAAGCAAACCAAAAACCTTAGCAAAACCTATTTATACCTTGGTTATGCTTACTTTTATCTGCAACGTTTCAACGACGCTTACAACGCTTTTTGGGAGTCTAAATTACACGCGGAACAAAACAACGCTCCTATTGCTGTTGCCTATGCTAATAAAATGCTTGGTATTGTATTAATGAAACAACTGCAATTTACTAAAGCGGCTTTACCATTACAGCAAGCCATTAAGACATTTCAGTCTTATCAAATGAAGGCAGAGGAAATTGAGGCAACTGTCGCTTTAGCTAAAGTGAAGCTAAAAATCGATAAGACAGAGCAAGGTTATGCCTTACTGAATAAGATTATAGTGTTACTTGATGGGAAAGATATATCACTAGAGTATGCTGGGTTTTATCGCATGGTTGCAGAGATGCACATAGTCAAAAAAGACTTTGTGAAGGCTTATGGGTGGCAAGAAAAGCACAGTAAAGTTTTACTAAAAAAATTAGCTAATAATAAGAAAGCTTCTAGCACTATGTACAAGCTGTCAAATTTACCAGGCAGCAAAGGGGTTATGTCAAAGACGATTGAAGAGTCTAGGAACTTAGCACTGAAACTAGCAGGTAATAGCGAACTCTCTAGTAGTTTTATCAGTAAGTTTGAAAAACAGCGCGTTATTATTATTAGTTTATCTGCCTTAGCTTGCATATTTTTAGTCACCATATTTGGGTTCTTCATGCGGATAAAGTCTCAAAGACGGGATAAAGCCTATCATGAATCTGAACATCCAGCTTTTGTGATGTCTAATCCGATGAAAACAAAATTTGACTATCAGCTAGCTTTTAAAAAAGCACGTAAATATCAATATCCATTGAGTGTTTGCCACCTAATGATTGATAATTGGCAGCAACTAGCTTTTCATTTTAACAAAAAAAGTATTAATGAAGTCACTAAGGATGTCGCGATTGTCATTAATGAGCAATTGACTGAGTTTGATTATGCAGGACAGCTTAATGAGGGGGAGTATTTACTCTTGTTTGAGCATCAAGACATCAGCGAGGTTAGTGATAAGTTAGATAAACTGGTACAAGCGGTTAATAGCCGTTCATTTGCCAACCTTGGTGACTTTTCTATTACCATGAGTTATTCAGTAAATTTGCCTGATTTTAAAGATATTGACCCTTATCTATTTTTGGCACGTCTAACAGAATCTGTTAATATTGAGCAAGTTCAACCGCCTCAAATTGATCAAAGTAAGGTTTCTTAATGCTTTTTGTTTTAGTTATAGCCGTTATTTTTGTTGCTATTAGTGTTTATTTCTTTTTTAGAGCTGAAAAGTTGCAAAGAAAGCTAATAAGCCAGCAGCGAGAAAGCTTACACACCCGAAAAGAAAACAAAGTCTTAGTTGAATCAACCACGCTGGTTGCAACACGTGGACAAGAGTTTGCAAAAGCAAGATTGAAACGAATAATGGACATGGCTAAAGCTGAGGGTAATGACACGTTAATGCTCCATTGTGAATTAATCAGTCCATTAATTAACAATTACAGCATTATTTTTAAAGAGTGTTTAAAAGGTAAAGGTAGATTAAAAGCAATCAGCCAAAAATGTTTTGAGAACAAAGACAGCGCAGCCTATAAAAAGTTTGTTGCCTTAATAGTAACGGGTGATAAAAAACTGAAGCGTTATTGGGGAAGTGACAATCTTAATGGTTTTTTATTTTTAGTAGATGCTTTGTTAAATACGGATAATTTTATCACCGAGTTAAACCAACAAGAAAAGCACCTTTCATTATCTTAGATAACGTCTTAATAACTCGCTAATTCTGTACAAAAGCTTAAATTTTGATTAGGCTAGTTCATTGCTTGATGAATTTCCTAGGATGGGGGTTAAATATGAGTCTTATTAACGCCAAAAATTTTTTTTTACTTGTCATATCTATAGTTGTTATTGTCCTTTCAACACTGTTTGCTCAGTTTTACAGTGAGCAAGCAACTGTTAGTTTGGTTACTGTTGTTATTTATACTGCAGTGATTATCATCGCAGCTATGACAACTTGGCTTATTGCACAAAAGATATTCCCGGATAAAAGCTCATCTGTTGGTAGTGAAACAATAACGGTAGAAGAGCTGTTCGATTATACCCATGATCCAGTCACAAATTTACCCACTTCGCAGCAAGCATTGAAAACATTTAATAGTGCCATAAAATC